>CAUPZW010000015.1:0-44917 GCA_963515655.1 Streptococcus mitis | reverse complement strand
GTAAGATTTTCACCTTGTCTCCAGACAAATCCAAAATAGTCGAATCCTGTCCAGTCAGAAAAGCATCGTCTTCAAGACCCAAAACCTCTTGATCAAAATCCTCTAGAATCTGATCAAAGGTTACGCCACTTGCCTGACCTGAAATATTGGCAGACGGTCCAATCAAGGGCCCCGTCTCTCTAATCAAATCTAGTGTAATGGGGTGACTGGGCATCCGGAATCCCACCGTTGCAAGACCAGAATTAACCCAATAGGGAACTCGGTCATTGGCTTCGAGAATAATGGTCAAGGGACCCGGTAAAAAGGTCTCTACAAGTTTTTGTAGATAAGTTGGATGATTCTTTGAAAAATGCAAGATGTCCTCTAGAGAGGCTATATTTAGATTGAGTGCCTTGTCTCTAGGACGACGTTTGAGCTGGTAAACATGATCAACTGCTTTTTCGTCTAGAGCCTTGGCAAAAAGACCGTAAACCGTCTCTGTAGGCAGAACGACAGCTCCACCATTTTCTAACTCTTGTCTAATCCTGTCCATCATCAACCACGACCATCCTATCTTGACTAAATTGGTCCTTGAGTGTTCTTACTCGCTTTTCAGGAAGATATTTCCTAAAAAGTTCAGGAACACTTTGACCTTGCTTGTATCCAATTTCAAGGTAAATCTTACCACCATCTTTGAGATAGTCTGTTGCATCTTCCGCAATTCTACGGTAAATAGCTAGGCCATCCTCATCTGCAAAGAGAGCTAGATGAGGCTCTGAATGCAAAACATTCAAGCCAACCTCTGACTCATCTTCACGAGAGATATAGGGTGGATTGGATACAATTATATCATATTTTTCAGAAATTTCTGCAAAACAATCAGATTTTTTAAAAAATATATTAAGTTTTTGATTTTTAGCATTTTCGCTAGCTAAATCTAAAGCATCTTGGGAAATATCCGCTGCTGTTACTGACCAATCTTGTCTATTTTTTGCTAGAGCTAGAGCAATAGCTCCACTACCTGTTCCAATATCCAGAACTGAAAGAGTCGCCTCAGGATTTTCGGCTAGAATGAGCTCCACCAACTCTTCTGTCTCTGGACGAGGAATCAAAACCCGCTCATCAACTTTTAACTGCATTCCATAAAAATCTGCCTGTCCAATGATATACTGAGCTGGCTTGTGAGCTGCTAACTGTTGGAAAATTCCTTTAACAAAAACTTCTTCCTCTTCCGTCACTTCCTGCTGAAGAGCAAAGACAAAATCCGTAAAAGATAGATTTTTCAGGCTTCGATAGACAAAAGAGAGGCTTTCTGCTTCCTCTCCTTGTCTTATCAACTCTTCTTCAAAATCTGAAAATAATTGAGCTAATTTCATTATTTGTTTAATTCTTCTAATTTTTGCGTTTGGTCATAGAGCACCAAGGCATCCACAACTTCGTCCAATTTACCAGATAAAATCGTATCTAGTTTTTGGAGGGTTAAGCCGATACGGTGATCTGTGACACGGTTTTGTGGGAAGTTATAAGTACGGATTCGTTCTGAACGGTCCCCAGTTCCGATTGTCGACTTGCGCTCAGCGTCTTGTTCATCTTGTGCAATTTGTGCAAAGTGATCAGCGACACGCGCACGGATGATTTTCATGGCCTTTTCACGGTTCTTCTGCTGGGTACGTTCTTCCTGCATCTCCACCTTGATATTGGTTGGCAAGTGAACGATACGCACGGCAGTCGCAACCTTATTGACGTTCTGTCCACCAGCACCAGATGCGTGGTAGATATCAACACGAAGATCTTTTGGATCAATATCGTATTCTACTTCTTCCACTTCAGGCATGACAAGAACTGTCGCTGTCGAAGTATGTACACGGCCTTGGCTTTCTGTCACGGGGACACGTTGCACACGGTGGGCACCTGATTCGTACTTAAGCTTAGAGTAAACAGACTGACCTGAAACCATGGCAACGACTTCTTTGAAACCACCGACACCGTTCATAGAAGCTTCCATGACTTCAAAGCGCCAGCCTTGGGCTTCCGCATATTTTTGGTACATGGTTAGCAAATCCCCAGCGAAGAGCGCTGCTTCGTCTCCACCAGCGGCTCCACGGATTTCAAGGATGATGTTCTTGTCATCGTTTGGATCCTTTGGAAGGAGCAAGATTTTTAGTTTTTCTTCGTATTCTTCTTTTTCAGCCTTGGCATCTTTGAGTTCTTGCTTAGCCATTTCTTCCAAGTCCGCATCTCCGCCTGATTCCTTAATCATCTCTTCGGCATCAACGATGTTTTGAAGGACTTGTTTGTACTCACGGTAGGCTGTCACCGTATCACGAGTTGAAGCCTCTTCTTTCGAAAGCTCCATGAAACGCTTGGTGTCTGAAACGACATCAGGGTCACTCAGCAATTCTCCTAGTTCTTCATAACGGTCTTCTACAGCTTGTAGTTGATCATAGATGTTCATTTTTCTTCATTCTCCTTATTGATTTCAGGGGCAAAATAATGTTTACGGCAAACCGAGATATAGGTCTCATTCCCACCGATTTGGATCTGTTCGCCATCATAAACGGGCAGTCCATCCTGAGTACGCAAGACCATGGTCGCCTTTTTCTTGCAATACTGACAAATGGTCTTGATTTCGTCAATCTTGTCTGCTAAAAGCAATAGATATTTGGAACCTTCGAACAGTTCGTTACGAAAGTCATTTTTCAAGCCAAAAGCCATGACAGGTATGTCTAACTCATCAACAACACGAGCTAGATCGTAAACATGGTGACGCTTGAGAAACTGAGCCTCATCAACCAACACACAGTAAGGTTTTTCTGATAGGTCTCGGATATAGCCGAAGATATCAGTTGTTTCCTCAATCGCAATGGCAGGGCGTTTCATACCGATTCGACTCGACACATAGCCAACACCGTCACGAGTATCAAGAGCTGATGTCATAATCACAACACCCTTTCCCTGCTCCTCATAGTTATAGGCCACCTTGAGAATCTCAATCGTCTTACCAGAGTTCATGGTCCCATAACGATAATACAACTGTGCCATGTTTCTTGCTTCACGTCCATTTCTAAATTTTTGCTACATTCTAGTATATCATAATTTTCTGAAGCTTTAAACGGCAAAATGTGGTAAAATAGAAGAAATCAAAACTAGTGGAGGAAGCCATTGTGCCATTTGTACGCATCGATTTATTTGAAGGACGCACGCTCGAGCAAAAAAAAGCTCTTGCTAAGGAAGTAACAGAAGCTGTTGTTCGCAACACAGGAGCCCCTCAATCTGCTGTCCATGTCATCATCAACGACATGCCAGAAGGAACTTATTTCCCACAAGGGGAAATGCGCACCAAATAAGCTAGCTTAAGCAGAATTGCTTAGGCTTTTTCAATCTCCAAGTAGCATCCATTGAAGAAATAGTCTAAATTTGTTACAATTTGAAAAGAGACTTGGAATATTCCAAAAAAAGAGCAATTAATTAAAGGAAACATTATGATTACACGTGAATTTGATACCATCGCTGCTATCTCGACTCCACTAGGCGAAGGAGCTATTGGTATTGTCCGCTTGAGCGGAACTGACAGTTTTGCCATTGCGCAAAAGATTTTTAAAGGAAAAGACCTGAACAAGGTTGCTAGCCACACTCTTAACTACGGTCACATCGTTGACCCTCAAACTGGTAAGGTCATGGACGAGGTTATGATTGGGGCTATGAAGTCTCCAAAAACCTTCACTCGTGAGGATATTATCGAGATTAACACCCACGGTGGGATTGCGGTGACCAATGAAATTCTCCAGCTAGCTATTCGTGAAGGAGCTCGGTTGGCAGAACCTGGTGAATTTACTAAACGGGCCTTTCTAAACGGACGTGTGGACTTGACACAGGCTGAGGCGGTAATGGATATCATCCGTGCCAAGACTGACAAGGCTATGAACATTGCTGTCAAACAACTAGATGGCTCCCTTTCTGACCTGATTAACAATACCCGTCAAGAAATCCTCAATACACTTGCCCAAGTTGAGGTCAATATCGACTATCCTGAGTATGATGATGTTGAGGAAGCTACTACTGCTGTTGTCCGTGAAAAGACTATGGAGTTTGAGCAATTGCTAACTAATCTCCTTAGGACAGCCCGTCGCGGCAAAATCCTCCGTGAAGGAATTTCCACTGCTATTATCGGACGTCCAAACGTTGGAAAATCCAGTCTTCTCAACAACCTCTTGCGTGAGGACAAGGCTATCGTTACAGACATTGCTGGTACTACTCGAGATGTCATCGAAGAATACGTCAACATCAATGGGGTACCTCTCAAATTGATTGATACAGCCGGTATTCGTGAAACAGATGACATTGTAGAACAAATCGGTGTTGAGCGTTCGAAAAAAGCCCTAAAAGAAGCTGACTTGGTACTACTAGTATTAAATGCCAGTGAACCACTGACCGCCCAAGATCGTCAACTCTTAGAAATCAGCCAAGATACTAATCGCATTATTCTACTTAATAAAACTGACCTGCCTGAAGCGATTGAAACTTCGGAACTTCCAAAAGATATCATCCGTATTTCAGTCCTTAAAAACCAAAACATTGACAAGATTGAGGAACGAATCAATGAGCTCTTCTTTGAAAATGCAGGTCTTGTGGAGCAAGATGCGACTTACTTGTCTAACGCACGTCACATTTCCCTGATTGAAAAAGCAGTTGAAAGCCTACAAGCTGTTAACCAAGGTCTTGAACTGGGGATGCCAGTTGATTTGCTTCAAGTTGATTTGACTCGTACTTGGGAAATTCTCGGTGAAATCACAGGAGATGCTGCTCCCGATGAACTCATTACCCAACTCTTTAGCCAATTCTGTTTAGGAAAATAAGAAAAATCCATGATCGTTCTTGCGGTCATGGATTTTATTGTCTTCATTAATAATCTGGTCTTAAGACACCCGTTACAGTTGCCTTAGTTGCTTCGTAGTCTCCATCTACAACAACCTTGATAATGCGTTTGGCATCTTCTTCTGGTGCTGGAACCAGAGGTAGACGAGTTGGTCCAGCTTCAAATCCCATATAGTTCAGAACTGCCTTAACAGGTGCAGGACTTGGATAAGAGAAGAGGGCATTGACTTTAGGAATGAATTTACGCTGAATAGCTGCAGCTTTCTTCATATCGCTTTCCGCAATGGCAGTGAACATTTCGTGCATCTCATCCCCATTTGTATGGGATGCAACAGAGATAACCCCATCCGCACCAAGGTTCATGGCATGGAAAGCATCTCCATCTTCACCAGTATAGACCAAGAACTCTTCTGGCTTGTGTTCAATCAAGTAAGCCATATTGGCCAAGCTAGTACATTCTTTGACACCGATGATATTTGGATGGTCAGCCAAACGAAGCATGGTTTCTGGAGTCAATTCGACAACCACACGACCTGGAATGTTATAGATAATAATTGGTAGATCAGAAGCATCTGCAATAGCTTTAAAGTGCTGATACATCCCTTCTTGAGAAGGTTTGTTGTAGTAAGGTACGATAGCAAGTCCAGCTGCGAAACCACCAAATTCTGCTACTTCTTTGACAAACTCGATAGAGTCACGCGTATCATTGGTACCAACACCCGCAATCAAAGGAACGCGTCCATTGACAACTTTTTGAACTGCCTCAAAGAGTTCCAACTCTTCATCGTGGGTCAAGGTAGGACTTTCAGCTGTCGTACCAGCAAGAAGAATTCCATCCGTGTGATGAGCCAGCAAATGCTCAATCAAGGCTGGAATGGCATCAAAGTTGATGGAACCATCCTCATGGAAAGGAGTAATAAAGGCTGTGATGATTTTACACTCTTTTAAATCTTGATAAGACATGAAAACACCTCTCTATTTCAAAGAAGGAGTTCATCTGAACTCCTAAACGATATTACTATTTTAATTCAAATTTCAATTCGGCCGTTGGACGAACCAATCCACGTTCATGAAGAGTTTCTGCAATTTGAACTGAGTTCCAAGCAGCACCTTTGAGAAGGTTATCTGAAACAACCCACATGTGAATTCCTTTTTCAGCATCCAAGTCTTTACGGATACGACCTACGAAGGTATCACGTGAACCAACTGCATTGATGGCTTGCGGATAGATTTGATGAGCTACATCATCTTCAAGAACAGCACCTGGGAAGGCTGCGATAGCTGCTTTGACTTCTTCAATTGGAGCCACTTCTTTTGTTTCGATATAAACTGACTCAGAGTGAGCTGACAAGACTGGAATACGCACACATGTTGCAGATACTGCAATGCTATCATCTTCCATGATTTTCTTAGTTTCCTTAGTCATCTTCATCTCTTCGTATGTGTAATCATTATCAGTGAAGACATCAATTTGTGGGAGAGCGTTGAAGGCGATAGGATAATGTTTCTTGTCACCACCTGAAGGCAAAATTTCTGCGTGTAAATCACGTGGTTTCACTCCATCATTCAAGACTTCACGAAGTTCACGTTGTGTCTCAAGAATCGCTCCCATACCAGCACCTGAAACGGCTTGGTAAGTTGAAACGATGATACGGTCCAAGCCCCATTTTTGGCGAACTGGCTCAAGAGCCACCATCATTTGGATTGTTGAACAGTTAGGGCAAGCAATAATCCCGTTGTGGGCATCAAGTGCGTGAGCATTGACCTCTGGAACAACCAAAGGAACGTCTGGATTTTGACGGAAGTAAGATGTATTATCAACTACTACCGCTCCAGCTTTAACTGCATATGGTGCATACTTAGCTGATGTAGAACCACCTGCTGAAAAGAGAGCAATATCAACTCCTTCAAAAGCAGTTTCAGTCGTTTCTTCAATCGTAATATCTTGGTCTTTAAATTTCAAAGTCTTGCCTGCTGAACGTGCAGAAGCAAGTAAACGAATTTTATCAATTGGAAGTGTTGATTCTTCCAACATCTTTATCATCTGAGCACCGACAGCACCTGTCGCGCCGACTACAGCAACTGTATATCCCATAAGTAACCTCTTTCGGAATTTTCTAAAAATTTCTATAATAGATGTATTATACTACTTTTTCCATGAATTGCAAAGCTTTTTCATCATTTTTTAGAAAATAAAAATCCCCAGTCGCTAGACTAGGGACTAAGAGGCATCTTCATGTGATGAGCAGGTTCACACAACTCATCAAGGTCCGCTCCTGCGTTATGACCTCCTTATGCTCAATAGCAGTCCGAAGACTACCTATCGACTCATCGCATCTACTATTCTACTAAAGAGAATGACTTTTGTCAACAGACAAAACTCTTTATACTCTTCAAAAATCTCTTCAAACTTCGTCAGCGTCGCCTTACCGTATGTATGGTTACTGACTTCGTCAGTTTCATCTACAACCTCAAAAACATGTTTTGAGCTGACTTCGTTAGTTCTATCTGCAACCCCAAAGCAGTGCTTTGAGCAACCTGCGGCTAGCTTCCCAGTTTGCACTTTGAAAAATTTGGGGCAGATTTGGGGCAGACATAACAAAAACCCTTGTAAATCAAGGGCTTTTGTGTTTATTTAATGCTAATTGCCGGGATTGAACCGGCGACCTCATCCTTACCATGGATGCGCTCTGCCAACTGAGCTAAATCAGCTTACTTAAAAAGTATACTACAGTTAGAAAATCTTGTCAAGTTTCCTTAGATATTTTCCATAAGAAAAAGCCAGGTAATAGCTACCTAGCTTGTCCTGTTCTATTTGCTTAAATCGATTCGACGACCAATTTTACCAATGATAATCGCACCAATAATCAATGAAGCAAATTCACCAATTCCTGTTGTGAACCAAGTAAGGAAAAATGGTAATTGCGCTACGATATTCAACTCGGCAGCAATTGTAAACATGGAAATTGAAAAGAGGATTGAAAAGAAAAAATGATCTTTTCTGATTAATCCATTAAAGAGGTAATCCTTGCTGTATTTTGCAAAAAGCCAAACCCCTAAACTGAGGAATACCAAGGTTGATCCACCACCAACAAAGACATCTAGCAGTCCGAAGCTAAAGAAATTAGCAATCATACAACCAATTGTAACTCCGATGATGTACTTAGGATTGTAAAAAGCCATAAAGTTCATCATTTCTGAAATACGGAACTGATAAGCACCGTAGCTAATGGCATTTAGGGGTGGTGTGACAGTTAAAACGACATAGATAGCTGCAACGATTGCAATATCTGCTACATCACGAACAGTTAATTTTTTCATCTTTTCTCCTTTGGCGGGTTGTCCACGTAAAATATGCTTGGTGAAAGAAGCTAAGCACCAAGGGTTGATTCATTCAACCTTACTAGTATAGCACAATAGCCTGCTTTATGCTATACTAAAAGCATGAAAAAACGCATTCAAAGTCTATTCATGAATGAGCTCTTAGCCTATCTTTTTTTTGGAATAGCAACTACTCTTATTTCTATTCTATCCCGATTAGTCATTTATCAACTAACTCATAAAGAACTCCTTGCTACTGCCCTAGCAAATATTATCGGTATCCTCTTTGCCTTTATCACAAATGATACGATTGTATTTAAGCAGGCTAGGCAGAATTGGCCAAGACGTTTAGTGAAATTTACTCTTGCCCGCCTTTCTACTTTTCTTTTAGACTTATTTTTAACTTTTCTCTTTGTAACCCAGTTTCCTAATATTATTGGACAATTTGTAAATAATAATATAGACAAGGTTAATACTATCGAAACAGCTATTTCACAATTTTTGATAATTATTCTTAATTACATTTTTAGTAAGGTATTTATTTTTAAAAATAAAAAAATTTAAGCATATAGCTTGCAAGCATTTCTTAATTAATATATAATAAAGAGCAAAAACTTTGGAAAGGAACTATGAAAATGTTAAAAGATCTTAAAGCATTTTTGCTTCGTGGTAATGTCGTAGACCTTGCTGTCGGTGTGATCATTGCCTCTGCTTTTGGTGCAATCGTAACTTCATTCGTTAACGATATCATCACTCCACTTCTATTGAATCCAGCCTTGGAAGCTGCGAAAGTACAAAACATCGCTGAACTTGCATGGAATGGTGTTACATATGGTAAATTCTTGAGTGCTATTATCAACTTCCTTGTTGTAGGTACTGTTCTCTTCTTCGTTATTAAAGCTATGGAAAAAGCTCAAAGCCTTACTAAAAAAGAAGAAGCTGCTGAGGAAGCTCCAGCTGCTCCAACTGAATTGGAAGTACTTCAAGAAATCAAAGCGCTTCTTGAGAAAAAATAATCGTTTAAAAGGATCTAGCACAAAGCTAAATCCTTTTTCTTTACTCTTTCGGCAACTTACCTGCTTTCTCTAGCATTTTCTTGATCAAATAAGGCATCTTAACATTTTCACGACCTTTTTTCTCAATCAGTTTTTTCACAAATTCTGGCATTTGTAAATCTTGAGATTCGGCCAAAATATTTTTCGTCTCATCTGAAGGGACTAACTCATCAAATGTTTCTTCTTCTGGGAGAAATTCCTTAAATTCTTGATGTTCATTAGTTCTGACTGTATTAACCAAAGCATCAATCAAACGAGAATCCGTATTGGGCATTGGTGGTCGATGGTAGGTCACACCCAATTCTTGACACAAGTCATAACATTCCACATCATTATCAAATAAAACTTCAATATGCTCGCTAATGAAGCTGATAGGAACAAAAATATAATGGTCTGGATGTTCTGTCTGTTCTCTGAGATACTCCAGAACATCTGGTTTAATCCATGGAATACCGATATCACTCTCACTCTGCCAGGTATTGGTATATTGTTCTGAACTCAAGCCTAGTTTTTCAGCGACTAGCTTGCTATTTTCAAAAATTTGGTCGATATAGGGGTCACCAAAATCCAAGGCAAAAATGGGTACACTATGGGCTGAAAAGATGACTTTAAAGCTATCCTGCTTTACTTCTTCTTTTAAAATATTACCAATTTCATCTGCCCAATAGTTTAGCAAGTCCTCTTCTTGATACCAGTCCTTAATGACCAAAAATTGAATTTGCTTGCTTTCTAAAAATTTCTCATAACCCATGACAGAGTAAAAAGAATAATGGGGCTCCAAAATCAGGCAAATACACTGTTCAATGCCGTCTGCTTCCATCTGACCAATCACATCTGGAATAAAAGGTCTGGAAAATTTATTGGCAAAATAGACACTATACTCATTCCCCAGTCTAGCTTCTACTAAGGCAACTTCTTCACGGGTAATTCTTTGCAGAGGCGTGCCTCCAATAAGTACATAATTATCATAGAGTGTTTGAATCTCGTGGTCTTGAGGTCTCACTCCGCGACGAATATTTGTGAAAAAATCAGCTACACCTTCAAAGGTAATCTCTTCTGGCGAACCGAAAGTCATCATTAAAATTGCTTTTTTCATAACTGCTTCCTTGTGATGTTTTTATCAAGTTTATTTTATCATGAATTCACCAATAAGTAAACGCTAACATAGAAAATTTTCCCAACTTCCGTCTTTTGTTTTTCTCTTCTTTCTATGATACAATGGAAAAAATGAATTCAAAAGGAGTTTTTTATGACTTATCCAAATCTCTTGGACCGCTTTTTAACCTACGTTAAGGTCAACACGCGCTCTGATGAACACTCTACTACTACTCCAAGTACCCAGAGTCAGGTTGATTTCGCAACCAATATCCTGATCCCAGAAATGAAACGTGTTGGTCTGCAAAATGTTTATTATCTACCAAATGGTTTTGCTATTGGAACCTTGCCAGCCAATGATCCATCTTTAACACGTAAGATTGGCTTTATCTCCCACATGGATACTGCTGATTTTAATGCTGAAGGAGTCAATCCACAGGTAATTGAAAACTACGATGGTGGTGTGATTGAACTAGGGAATTCTGGTTTTAAATTAGATCCAGCAGACTTCAAAAGTCTTGAAAAATATCCAGGACAAACACTCATCACAACCGACGGAACAACCTTGCTAGGTGCCGATGACAAGTCAGGGATTGCTGAAATTATGACTGCTATTGAATATCTGACTGCCCATCCTGAAATCAAACACTGTGAGATTCGTGTTGGTTTTGGTCCAGATGAAGAAATCGGTGTTGGTGCTAATAAATTTGATGCAGAAGATTTTGATGTTGATTTTGCCTACACAGTTGATGGTGGACCACTAGGTGAGCTTCAGTACGAGACCTTCTCGGCAGCTGGAGCTGAATTGCATTTCCAAGGACGCAATGTCCACCCTGGTACTGCCAAAGGGCAAATGGTCAACGCCCTTCAGCTAGCAATTGATTTTCACAATCAACTTCCAGAGAATGACCGACCTGAGTTAACAGAAGGTTACCAAGGCTTCTATCATCTAATGGATGTGACAGGTAGTGTCGAAGAGGCGCGTGCAAGCTACATCATTCGTGATTTTGAAAAAGATGCCTTTGAAGCGCGTAAAGCAGCTATGCAGTCTATCACTGATAAGATGAATCAAGAACTTGGTAGCGACCGTGTCACCCTAAACCTGACAGACCAGTACTACAATATGAAAGAAGTCATTGAAAAAGATATGACTCCAATTACCATTGCTAAGGCCGTTATGGAAGATTTGGGTATCACGCCTATTATTGAACCAATTCGCGGCGGGACAGACGGCTCTAAAATTTCCTTTATGGGAATCCCAACTCCTAATATCTTTGCGGGTGGTGAAAACATGCATGGACGTTTTGAATATGTTAGCCTTCAGACTATGGAACGTGCAGTTGATACTATCATTGGTATCGTAGCTTATAAATAATTGATAAAAAACCGAGCATATCCAACTACGGAAATGCTCGGTTTTAGTATTTTATACTCTTCAAAAATCTCTTCAAACCACGTCAACGTCTCCTTGCCGTACTCAAGTACAGCCTGCGGCTAGTTTCCTAGTTTGCTCTTTGATTTTCATTAAGTATTAGAAGTGACTTCTTTCCCTGCCCCTTTAGTTATCTCCCAATTTTCTCGTCTACTTGATTATATTCCACTTAATACAAGGACAACAATCTAAAACTAATTGTTACAACATTCTTACATCCAATTCGAATACACTATTTAGGGACATTTAATATTAATTATCCTTTTTTCTTTTGACTATTTCAATCATGCCTAAGAACATGCCCATAATTCCTACAGATGCAAAAGCAGAACCATCTTCACTTCCTGTTTTAGGTAGAATTTCTTGACGATTTGCAGGTGCTTGATAAGTCTTATCTTCTAACATAGGCGGAACTACATATGATTTCTCATCATTTTTATCTACGATTTCATTCATAGTGGTTTCAGAGGCAGTTACATCACTAGTAAATCCTGATTCTTGATGACTTGCAGCTTCTCCACTAGGAACTCCTTCCTCAACGTTCGAAACTCCATGAGTAACTCCTTCAGAACCAGTCATACTACCAGTAAACTCTGGTAAGTTGTGAATAGCTGCTTCAGAATCAGACACACCACCAGTAAACTCTGGTAAGTTGTGAATAGCTGCTTCAGAATCAGACACACCACCAGTAAACTCTGGTAAATTGTGAATAGCCGCTTCAGAATCAGTCACACCACCAGTAAACTCTGGTAAATTGTGAATAGTTGCTTCAGAATCAATCACACCACCAGTAAACTCTGGAACCTCATGAACAGATGATGCGATTTTACCTGATTCTTCTTTCTTAGTTCCGACCAATACAATTTCGTCTTGCGCCACTTCAACAACTTCACGAAGTTTTATAGTACGGCTTCCATCTGGTGCTACTTCAGTCAAGATACGTTCCTTGCCTGCACGACCTACCTGAGTCACTCGAGTTTCACCTTTTGGAAGACTTGAATCTTCTTGTTTAACTTTCTTGAAGTTAATTACTTTTTCTACTACTTCAAGACTTGGTTGAGGTTGAACTAATTCCTTATCTCCATCCGTTGGAACTATGGAATGTTTCACTTCCTCTTTCGGAGTAGCCTGAAGTTGATTAATAGAAGTTAGAGCTGCTTGCAAGGCTTTATCTACTGCATCTTGTGTCTTGGCTTCTTGGATAGCTGCAAGAGCTTGTTCTGACAACTCAACTAGTTTCTTCTTGGCTTCTTTATCGCTACCTAGTTCCTTGCTCTTGTTTTGAATAGCCTCTGCCAAGCTTGCCATGGCCTTGTCGTAGTTAGGCTCTTCTGGCTGGGATGGTTTCACTTCCTCTTTCGGAGTAGCCTGAAGTTGATTAATAGAAGTTAGAGCTGCTTGCAAGGCTTTATCTACTGCATCTTGTGTCTTGGCTTCTTGGATAGCTGCAAGAGCTTGTTCTGACAACTCAACTAGTTTCTTCTTGGCTTCTTTATCGCTACCTAGTTCCTTGCTCTTGTTTTGAATAGCCTCTGCCAAGCTTGCCATGGCCTTGTCGTAGTTAGGCTCTTCTGGCTGGGATGGTGTTTCTTCGACACCATAGTTTTCTTCCTTATCAAGAATAGCTTGCAAGGCTGTGGCTGTTTTCAGAATTTCTTGAGCACTGGCTGGACTTGCTGAAAGTTGTTCAGATAATTTATCTAAGTTTGACTTGAAGGCTTGACGCGCCTCTGGAGTATTCTTCAAACTTGTTTGGTCAAATTTAGCCAATTCATCCTTCCAGTTCTTCATAGCTTGAACTAATTCTTCTTTGGTATAAAGAGCGCTATCTTCTCCACGAGTGATGAACTTATCAACTTGAATACCAATATTTCTAGAGGTATCATTTCGTTTTGGATCCAATTGCAAGGTTACAGCGTGCCAACCTTCTTCGAGTCCAGTCAAACGAACAAGAGTCTGATCACCTTGACGTGTAGTTGCTGTTCCACTGAAGTACTTCTTACCATTGACATCAGTAGCATTTCCTTGACCATCTTGATACTCAAGTTCTTTACCATCCAGAGTTACCTTGTAGATACCATGTCCAGGATCAACAAAACCTTTGATTTCAAGACCTGTTCCGTAGAAGTAAGCTGTTACGCTAGCATTTTTCTTTTGCTCTTCAGTCAAACGACCAAAGGATGCCCAAGACTCAGTGTTTTGGTATTTGCCAGAAGAATTGGTTTCATGGTGCCAACCTGGGCTGTAGTCAAGTTGACTGGCCTGGTCATCATGACTGACTTGGTCTTTTTGAAGTAAGTCAGCCTTCATTACTCTAACAGTTGCTTCTGAAGCAAATCCAAGCAAGGCATTATCTGATGCGCTTGTCATTTTTACTTTAAAGTCAAAGATTGAATCAGCTTGCTCAGTAAAGTCAATTGTCGGAATTGTCAAAGTCTTTTCTGTTTCACCATCTTGGAAGGTCAAATCAGCCGTTGTATCTTTATATACCTTACCGTGAACCCCTGTTCCTGGCTCAGTCACGACATGAACTGTCGCAACTCCCTTGCTACCACCAACACGTTTGATGGTTACAGTAACTGGTTGGCCTTTTTGAACTTCATAGGTTGTTTCTTTCAACTCAAACATACCCTTACCAGCATTGTTGAGCGTATAGATACCTTCAGTTGCAATAGCTTTGCCAGTTTTGTTAACGAGTTTGATGGTATGTTCACCTGGAGTCAAGTCATCTGTTTCATAAACCATCTGGCTACGTTTACGAGCTGCATTATTCGTTTGTACGTCTGCAACCTTTTGACCATCCACGTAAACTGACATTTCACCGTGATTTGGATCCACTGTAGATACGACATAAGCCTTAGTTCCATTGAAACGGTAGGTTACGCTAGCATCTTTTTGATTGGTCCACATGGATGTTCCACGAACGCCTTCAGATTCGTCATACCAGGTTGTATTTGCTTTGTCAGCTATTGTGTTTGAATGGTAATCCAAACCTAGAGGATAACCATCTGTTTTTTCGATATTACTTGGTGTCTTATAAACAGAGAAGTTTGTCAAAATAGGGGTTGCTTGTGAATTCGTGATAGTCACACGAATCTTTTGGGCTTCTACAGGTTGACCTTGGACAAGACGACGATAACCAACAGTCGAACCCTCTCCATATGGAACCCAGCGACCATTGAGCTCAACTTCAACCTTAAATCCTGAGATACGTTGACCTTTAGCGATATCTTCTTTGAGTTCGACTACGTCAAAGCGTCTCTTTTGACCAAGATCGACAGTGAATTCACCTGTCTTCGCATCATTTGACAATGCCCAACTAGTATCATCCTTACCATCGGTTAGGTTACCTGCTTGGTACAAATGATTCTTACGAGTAGAGCTTGCCGTTACAGTTGCTCCCTTGGCGAAGTCAGTCGCATACATTTGGTCCAAGGTTGCTCGGAATTCTTTCAAGCGAGCCACGTCTGCATCTGCGAATTTACCTTCTTTATTTGGTGGAATATTGAGGAGGAGTGGCGTTCCACGACCAACAGATTTGAAGTAGATATCCATCAAATCTTTGATTGATTTTGGTTGTTGATTGTCATGGTAGAACCAACCTGAACGAATAGAAACGTCTGCTTCACCGACTGAGTACATATCTCCTTCTGGGTCTCCATGGTTGAGATATTCGTTCTTCACATCGTCAGTGATCTTAGCTTTCTTAACCTTATGCCAAACTGGATCTCCAGCGATACCACGTTCATTACCGATCCAACGGACGCTTGTTGGTTGAGCAGAGAAGATAGCGATATCCCCTTCAGCTTTCTTGATGTACTTGAACCACTCGTCAAAGGTGTAAGTTACTTTTTGAGCTCCGCTACCACGCGCACCATCCATCCATACTTCGATGAATTTACCATTATTTCCGTATTTAGGATTGCCAAGGATTTCCTTGAGTTGGTTGAGATAGTATTCGTTATACTCTTTTTCAGTTGAAACATGATATTTAGGGTTATTAGCATCCCATGGTGATAGGTAAACACCCATATTCATATCATACTTAGTCGCTGATTTAGAGATTTCTTCGAGAAGGTCACCCTTACCATCTTTCCATGGACTTGCAGCCACCGTATGGTCTGTATATTTAGATGGATAAATCACAAAACCGTCGTGGTGTTTGACAACCATGATTGTTCGTTTGAATCCAGCATCCTTCAAAGTCTTAATCCACTGGTCTGTATCAAGATTAGTTGGGTTAAAGTTTTGAGGATTTTCTCTACCGTTCCCCCATTCAGAGTTAGTGTAGGTATTCATACCATAGTGGATGAAGGCAGCCAATTCTTCCTTGTGGTAGTCCAATTGAGCCTTGCTTGGTAGTGGTCCATAGTTTCCAATTTCTGTTTCTTCGTCTTTTGGATCCACTACTGGAGTTGCAGGAGTTGCTGGTTTTGGATCTTCTATTTTTTCGTATTCAAAAATAACTTGGTTCACTCCTTTATGTTGGATTGTTGCTTCTTGGCTTGCATTGACTGCACGGTAGCCTGTAATTTCTTTAGCTTGGAATCTATGAACAAAGGAAACTTCGTATTCTTTACCATCGTTATTGTCAACAGTTGCAGGCGCTAATTCTTGGTCTGTACCTTTCAATCGGTAACGAAGATCGAAGGAACCCTTATTGACTTTATAAACAACCTTAATGACACGAGTTCCTGCAGGAGCCTTGCTCACAACACTATAATCCTCTCCCCAAGTATCTTTCAGTTGCTTGTTGACAGCTTTACCGTCAATCGATACAATTTCATATTTTTCTTTATTCTTCTTGTAGAAGTCAGTTTTCTCAATTTCTGTTTTATAGTTATAGTCAAACTGAGTTCCAACTTCCGTCTTTTCAACAAAAGTATCGTTTTCTTTGACTGGATTATCTTTTTGGTCTAGATGTTCTACAACAACTCGTCCATAGTCAACACCTTCAAGAAGCGTCGCAATACCATTTTGATCGAAAGAGTATTTATTTTTGCCAATAACAGCTGTCTTATTTCTAATCATTTCTCCTTCTGGAGTAAAGTAGTAACGATTACCATTATCTCCTTGGTACCAGCCTTTGACTCCATATTTATCAATGATTTCTTTGACCCATGCTAGTTGTTCAGGCGATAGGACAAGTCCTCCTCCAAAGCGATCTTTTTCAGCGATATTCATATTATCAACAGTTCCATGTTGGTGAATTCCAATAACTTTACCATCACCATTAATAATTCCACCACCAGAAAGACCAGAAACAGAAGTCAGGCGATAAGTGATGCCAACCGCTCCTTTATCATCAAGCTTTTCAGTACCCTTAACGACACCATCAGCCTTATACAACTGACCAGGAACGATTGGTTCCTTCAATTCCGGAGAAGTGGAATCTGTCGGATATCCTATGGTACTAACTGGTTCACCAGCTTTATAGCTACGATGTTCTGCAAGAGGAGTAAAAGTAGCTGCCTTATTTGGACTTGCAATCGAAAGTGGAACTGGTGCTACTACTAAAGCTAGATCATTCTTAATTCCTTCACCAAACTTTTCTTTATTCCAAAAATGAATATCCTTTTCCTTGAACAAAACCGTATTTCCTGAAGTTGGCAAAGAATTGTTCTTAGCAGTATTTGAACCTACATTGTAATAAAACTTAGTAGTATCACCGCCACGAATAGAACCTGCATTGGTATCTGCATCCTTGACTAAGAAATTATGAGCTACTGTCAACATAATATTTGGAGCTACAAAGATTCCAGATCCAGAATTGAGATAACGTTGGCTACCTCCACCTGCTAAAGGTGAACTGAAAATTGTATAAACCATAGCAGCTGAGGTAGCTGGCTGGCCTTCATAATTAATACGTTTGAGGTCTTGGCCACCATTGATAATGGCTCTATTTTCTTTTTCGCCTTCAGTTGGAGCTACTTCCGTAGGTTTCAAGATGCTCTTAGTCTCTACCTGTGGACTTTCTTTTTCTGATACAATAGCTACAGTATCCACTTTTTTCACTGGAGTATCAGGATAGGCACGGTCAGGGATTTCTTCAGGGAGTACATCACCAACCACTTCAGCAGTTTTAGCTTCCTCTGTTGCTTTCTCGGCAGTAGGCTCTGGTTTTTCAGTTACTTCTTCTTTAACTGTTTCTACTTTTTTATGATCTACATCTGCCACTTCTTTTGATTGACCGTCAACTTCAAGTTTTGATTCTGTCACAAGTTCACTAGCCGCAACATTCCCAGATGCAAAAAAAGCAAGACCGACTGCTACAGAAGCAACACCAACAGTCAGTTTACGAATACTAAAGATTCGACCTTTTTCTAAAAAATATTGTTTCATCAAATACTCCTAATCTCCTAGAGCAGTCAGCTACTGCCCGAGCCCAGCTTTAACTGGTGACATTCTTATTTTTATTTACTATTTAAAAACTCCTTCCAATAAACTCTTTATTTAGACCATTACAAGCACTAAGAAATCGCTTACATTTCTTTAGATAAAATAACGCTTCTAATAGCTGTTTTTCGTCATACTAAGTATACTATATTATAATAAAAAAACAAAGTTTTTTTTATGCTTTTTACTACTTTTTTACTTTATATTTTTTGACAGTCTATGGCTAAGGACAGATGAGTATAACGTCCCATTAATATAAAAAGAGGTAAGATGTGTACCTAAAAGATTAGACAGAAAAAATCTAACTTTTAAAAGTCGGTACCTAATTTTATTTCCATTACCTCTTTTTATTTTTAAAAATTTAAGTTCTCAACTTCTCTATTATTCTCTCTTTTTCCCTATCATCAACAAGCCTAGAAACATCCCTACAAATCCTACAATTGCAATACTGGACTTATCCTCACTTCCTGTTTTAGGCAGGAGATGCTGCTGTGCCGCAGGTGCTTGATAAGTATGTTCTTGCGCCATAGCCTGCACTGCAGTAGACGGGTCAGCCTTATATTCTGTCACCTTATGCACTGCTGCTTCGGCCTCGTTGACACCATCCGCAAGAGTTGGTAGATCCGAACTAGCAGACTGTACTTCATGAGCGCCTCCTTCATAAGATGGAAGTTCTGATTTAACAGCTTCTACCGCATTAGCGCCTCCTTCATAGGATGGAACTTCTGATGTTGCGGCTTCTACCGCATTAGCGCCTCCTTCATAGGATGGAAGTTCTGATTTTGCGGCTTCTACCGCGTTAGTGCCTCCTTCATAGGATGGAACTTCTGATTTTGCGGCTTCTACCGCATTCACACCGCCTTCGAATTCTGGGACTTCATGAATAGTTCCCGGTGGATTTTCTTCGACCTCTATTTCTGGAACTTCATGAATAGCGGCTACTTCGCCGTTTACACCACCTGAGAAGTCTAGCACATCATGAACGGCTGCTTCCTCACCGTTGATGCCACCTTCAAAGACTGGATTCTCATGAACTGTACCTTCACCATTGACTGCACCTGTGAATTCTGGAACTTCATGGATTGCTGCTTTTGCACCATTTTTTCCACCAGGAACTCCTGCCCCTTCAAGACTTACAGACAAATTATGCATGCTCTCAATTGCACCATCAATGATTTCTGTAATTTCCTGACCAATATCTTCCTTACTAGCTGCAAATAGCAATGTTTTTGAATCGTACTGAGTCAAGAAGGTCGCAAAATTTCCATTTGCCAGTTTTAGAACTGGTGGCTGATTCACCAATACTTCAGAATCAAATTCTAAAGCGATGACATTTTTGCTCATCTCTACAGCATTTTTCACAGTTGCTTTCGTTGGAGCAATCCCATCCTTACTTAGGAAATCCCAGTTGAATTTCTTATAGGACAAGGTATATTCATTTTGGTTGTTATCTGCATGCTCATAAAGCAAACCAAATTCACCATTTCCAAGATCTTGCAAGGAGTTATAAGCAAATTTACCACTTTGAATTGGATTATGCTTGAGCCAAGTTAAATCTCCATTCGCTTCCACACGTGCTACGTGCACCAAACCATTGTATCGTCCAGGTCCACCTGCATTACTGAGGACGATATACTCCTTGCCATTTTGTACAGTGTGTATAGCTGACATTTGAACATAGACATCTTTGACATCCGCATAGCGCTTCACATCTTTTTCCCAAGTTGCTCCACCATCTTTACTTGTAGCAACTTGAAGATCACCTGTCAATCCGCGCATGAAGAGTTTGAGATCTCCATTATTCAACTGAACAACGGTTGACTCCGTATTTTGAGCACCTGAATTATTCATAGTTGAAGAGTGAATTGTTTGGTTACCTACCGGACGGTTATCATTGACAGCTTCCCCTGCATGCCAAGTTTCACCATGATCATCTGAGTAAATGACGCGCGAAGACTGAGAACCACCTAGGTAGGATACATTATTTGTCGTGTAGGCAGGGATAACAAGACGTCCTTTATGAGGTCCTGAGTGTAAGGCAATACCTGTACCAGGTCCTGTTCCTAAGAAATGCATCCAGTCCTTACGAATACCGTATGTAATATCTTTTGGTGCAGACCAAGTTTTTCCATCGTCATCACTATAAGACATCCAGAGATAGTTGGTGTTTGAAACTCTAAAGATATTCTTGTCGCTATAATCGAAGTAGACATTACCAATCAGTTCTTCACCTTTATACAAATCACCCTTATCACTATAGGCTGGTTTCTTAGGATCAACTACAACACGGTATTCTGTCTTTCTATTTTCGGGGTCAAAAACCTCACCATTTTCACGAATTGTATAATGTCCTGCTTCACCTTTTTTATACAGAACTTGGTAAACCTTATCCCCAATTTGCTCATAGGCTTGCGGTGCTTTTCCTGGTAAATCTCTAACCGCTTCACCTTCTACAAACATATCAAAAATAGAGAAGATTCGCTTAGTTTTCGGATCTTGGACTAGGGCCATGTCGATATTAACTGGTGATCCCGCATGAGCTCTTCTAGCATTCTCATTATCACGAGGATTTGAGATGACGATTCTATCTCCCCATGTTTTGCCCTTATCATCACTACGACGAACAACCATACCGATATCGCCCCAGTCAGAGTGATGCAAGCGTCTCTCATCTGCACCAGCAATCAAGGTTCCCTTATCCGTTTTCAGCAGGGCTGGAATACGGTAGCTTGCAATACCATCTTTATTTGGCTTGCGGTTCTCACCACCTTCAAAAACATCCAGTTTATCCGTAACTTCTGCTCCTTCAGGAAGTTTCTTCTCCAACTCTCCTCTTTCAAAGAGCTGACTACGTTTTTTAACTTCTTCTGGTGAAAGGGTCCGATCATAAACCGTTAGATTACGGACTTTAAGATTAGCGCCCCAGAAGTTTTTGCCTGTACGTTTTGTTGTACCGATTTGCACATGGTTGACATCTGGCATATCTTGGATGAAACGACCAGATTGAGGACTTGTACGAGACAAGACACCATTTACGTAGAGGCGCACCTTACCATTTGGTTGGTCTGCATTGGGTCTCTCAACTGTAAAGGTTACAGAATTCCACTGACCTGGTTTAATCTTCAAAGGAGCATTTTTATAATCACCATAAAATTGGTTCCCATTGGCATCCCGACCTTCAATGATAGCTGTGTTATCAAGAATGGCCATGGTGAAGTATTCATTTACTTTGGTATCACTAGAAACTGAAAAGAGGTTGTAAAAACGTGGAGCAGATGCATCTGGCTTAAACTCCATATGAATAGTCGCATTTTGAAGTTTTTTAAGCTTGCCGAGCTCCTCCTTCATATCAACTCTTTGCCCGTTTGAAGGATTTGTTTCAACATCTTCCTTCTCTATGACAGTATTGGCATTTTCCAACTCTCTGGCATAAAAATCACGCGGAATGTTTCCAACTTCTTCTTTGTCTTCACTCTCTGTAGCTGGATTTTCGTTTGATGCTTCTGTTTCTGCTGGTTTTTCAGACCCTGGGTTTGCTTGCAACTCTTCACGGCTCACTTCAGTTCCCTTATCCGTTGCTGTTGACAATTTGTCTGCGAGTTCCTTATCTAGATTCGTCAGATTTCCTGTCTCTACTTCCTTAGGCAATTCTGGCAAAGATTGCTCTGCTGTTTCACCACTCGTTGATGCTGCCTCTTGAGCCAAAGCAGGTGTAGCACCAAAAACAACCGCTCCAATCACTACTGAAGCTGCCCCTACTGCAAATTTTCGAATTCCGTATCGTTGTTTTCTATCAAAATGTCTCTGATTCATATTTTACCTCTCATTTTCTAATTCGGTAAAGCGCTTTCTTTTTGACTTAAAATTTTTAGCCACTAGGACTAGACAATTCCAAAAGAAACTAAACTATTTAATGGAAATTTCCATTATTTTTAATTTAAACAATCTTGCATAGCGTACAGTTCAACTTTGCAATACGTCATGAAAGACATTTTACTCCTTTCATATTTTATCTTAACCTTATTATATAATAAATATTTTCAGTTTTAGACTTTACAATAGACAATAGATTCTACTTTCAAAAATAGTTAAAAATTCTAAATTATTTGAAACTAGTTTCAATCATAGTTCACATCAAAACAAAGTCTGAATGACAACATCCGATACCGGAATAATACTCTTCGAAAATCTCTTCAAACCACGTCAGCTCTATCTGCAACCTCAAAACAGTGTTGTGATCAACCTGCGACTAGCTTCCTAGTTTGCTCTTTGATTTTCATTGGGTATGAGTATAAGAGCTAATAAACATTTTTCATAATAAAACGCATAATATCAAGGACTCAGCACTTGATACTATGCGTTTTTTGATTATAAATACGGATTATTTAGTATAACTTCTCTTTATTGATGAACTGCTTGAGCTGCTGTGATGAGGGTCAACTTGTAAACATCATCAGCATTACATCCACGAGAAAGATCGTTAACCGGCTTGTTCAAACCTTGCAAAACAGGTCCAACAGCCGCAAAACCACCAAGACGTTCTGCCATCTTGTAACCAATATTTCCTGCCTCGATACCTGGGAAGATGAAGACATTTGCTTGACCAGCTACCGTACTTCCAGGAGCTTTCAGAGCTGCAGTTTCTGGAACAAAGGCCGCATCAAATTGCAACTCACCATCGATTTCAAGGTCAGGGCGCAAGTCGTGAGCAATTTTAGTTGCTTCAACAACCTTATCAACGCTTTCTCCAAACCCTGAACCTTTAGTAGAATAGCTTAGCATAGCAATTTTAGGCTCGATGCCAAACATCTTAGCTGTGATGGCTGAGTTAATCGCAATTTCAGCCAAGGCTTCTGCATCTGGATTAATATTAATAGCACAGTCTCCAAATAGGTAACGTTCAGTACCACGAACCATGAGGAAGGCACCTGAAGTACGAGTTACATTTGGACGAGTTTTGATGATTTGAAGGGCTGGACGTACTGTTGAAGCTGTTGAGTGAATCGCACCTGATACCATTCCATCAACCAAGCCCAAGTAAACCAACATAACACCAAAATAGTTGACATCTTCAATCAAAACCTTGCGTGCATCTTCTTCAGACATTTTGCCCTTGCGACGCTCTACTAAAGCAGCAACCATTTCTTCAAATTTATCGTAGTGTTGAGGGTCGATGACTTCATAACCATCTTCGATACCTTCGATTTCAAGATAAATTTTAATTTTTTCAGGATTTCCAAGCAAAACAGGAATCACTTCTGTTTCTTTTACCAAACGTTTAGTTGCTTGGAGAATACGAGGCTCTTCCCCTTCAGGGAGAACGATACGAGCATTTTTACCAACCAGGTTGGCTTTGAGACTTTCAAAAACTTCCATGAGTTTTCTCCTTTAAGATAATAATTATACTCTGAAACAGTTTTTATAGAGTATTAGTTGATAACTGGGTAATAAGGTTGCTGAAATCATCCGGCAAGGGACTTTCTAACTGCAAGTCTTGCTCTAAAAATGGATGATAAAAGGATAGGTAATGGCAATGCAGAGCCTGACGTTGAATACCATCGTCCAGACTACCGCCATACAAATCGTCTCCCAACAAAGGAAAACCAATATGAGAAAAATGGACTCTGATTTGGTGGGTTCGTCCAGTGTGCAAACGAATATCTACCAGGTGAATATTTCCATAAGAAGCTACAATCTTGTAGGATGTATGGGCATACTTTCCACCTTTAGCCACCCGTCTGGTGATAATAGAGTCTTCATCACGCGCAATAGGAGCAATAATTTCCCCCTCTGGCTCCAAGTATCCATCACCTTTAACCAAAGCAAAATAGCGTTTCTCGATAGACTTTTTCTGCAACTGCTTGTCTAATCGTGCATGGGCATAGCCGTGTTTTGCAAAGAGCATCAAGCCAGAAGTATCTCGGTCAAGCCTAGTCACAATGTGAACCTGCTGATTTTCATAATTTTGCTTGACG
The DNA here is from genome assembly GCA_963515655.1 of Streptococcus mitis. Lineage (GTDB taxonomy): Bacteria > Bacillota > Bacilli > Lactobacillales > Streptococcaceae > Streptococcus > Streptococcus mitis_DP. The sequence goes on along the minus strand of CAUPZW010000015.1, from coordinate 20,789 downwards.
TAGTAACCCTTGATAAAATTGGCAATGGTATTAGAGTGATTAACACTAGGAATAGAAGCCACTCCATAGGGTTTGTTCAAGACTAGAAAATGGTCATCCTCATAGAGAATATCCAGTGGGCGCTCGATAGCTTCTAGAGTTTCAAAGCCTTCCTCAGCGGGAATATCGATGATAACTCGGTCTCCAATATCCAATAGATACGTTGCATTTTGCGGTTGGTCATTGACCAGTATAGCTCCACCTCGAAACTTAATCTTGGCCAGCAGTCCCTTAGAAACCTCGTGCTTTTTTAAGAAGGTCTTAATCTTGACATGCTCATCTGCGATAAATTCAAACCTCATTCATCCACCTCGCCAATAAAAGCATCCTTAACACGATTCCAGAAACTGGTGTGACTCGGTGTAGCGACAAAGTGAATCTTATGATGGTCGATTTGATACTCAATACGCTCAATATTACGGAAAGAATAAACGCTATTGTCAACCGAAATAGTATGGTAATCGTTTCTCGTTGGAATGAGTTCAATCTTATCCTTCTTAGGCACAATAATAGATGAACCCAGAGTTCGATAAACACGATTGTTAAGGCTGGCAATTTCTGTCAACTGCAGAGCTTCAATGGTAGGGTGTAAAACAGCTCCACCAAGAGATTTGTTATAAGCTGTACTACCAGTCGGAGTTGAAACTGTTAGCCCGTCTCCACGAAAACGTTCAAAGGGGACACTGTTAATCACAATATCCGCCACCATGGTTCGATCGGACCTGCGGATGCTAGCTTCGTTGAGAGCTCTGAAAATCTTAACTTCACCATTTTCAAGAAAGACCTTCACATTTAGAACAGGGTAAGAGACCCTTGCTCCGGTATCTAGCTGCAAATTAGTTACTAACTTATCCAACTCAAAATCACGATAGTCCGTATAGAAGCCCAAGTGTCCCGTATGAACACCGATAAAGCGTACCTTGTCAAGCTGGTTTTCATACTTATGAAAGGCCGACAAGAGCATGCCATCCCCACCAATGGAAATAACGATATCTGGATTGGTATCATTGAGTATAAACTGATTTCTCTTCAAACGATCTCGCAATTCATACAAAACCCTTTGACTTTGTGGTTTTCTATTAGCTATCAGGTCAATTCGTTTACCTGTATTCTTCATCTGTATCGTCACTGTTTCCTACACCATCATTTAATTTTCTACTCAAAGGATCAAAAAGGGCCTGGGCTTCCTGAATATCATCTCGAATTTTACCCATTTCTTCATCTAACTGATGGGCAATCTTGGATGTAATTTCCAGTCGCTTCTTAATCTCCTCTGGGAAATCCCCTTGGTACTTGTAGTTGAGAGAATGTTCTATTGTTGCCCAGAAATTCATGGCTAAAGTACGAATTTGAATTTCTGCTAAAATGATCTTAGCTCCATTGATGGTATCAACCATATATTCTACTACCACATGATAGGAACGGTAGCCTGAAGCCTTTCGATGAGTAATGTAATCGCGCTCCTGTATGACCCGCATATCCTGACGCTTGCGCAAAATAGCCACAACTTCTTGGACATCATCAACAAACTGGACCATCACACGCAAACCAGCAATATCCTGTAAATCGTGTTCCAAGGTCGCATAAGTAATACCACGTCGAGCCATTTTTTCTTTTATACTCTCAATTGGTTTGACACGACCAGTCACAAACTCAATCGGAGAATGCTTATTTTGTTTACGATATTGCTTACGAATACCACGAAGTTTAATTTTTAACTCACCAACAGCTTGAATGTAAGGATCTAGAAATTCTTCCCATTCTAAGGTCATATATTCTCCCTTGTTCTCATATTATCCTTCAAAAATATCTTTGATTTTTTCTCCAGATTTATATACAATAAATACAAAGCTATTATATCATATAATCCGCTTTCATAGATAAAGAAAAGGTAAGAAAATTGAAACATTTAGAAATTGAATTGAAAACACTATTGAAAAAAGATGAATATGATCGTCTAAAAGACCAATTCACAGGTGTCACTCCTGTTCTTCAAAAAAATTACTACATCGACACGCCTGATTTTGAACTAAGAGAAAAGAGAGTCGCTATGCGCATTCGAACCTTTGAAGACTGGGCAGAATTGACACTCAAAGTCCCTCAAAGTGTTGGAAACATGGAATACAATCAAACATTGCAACTAAAAGATGCTGAAAACTATCTGTCTAAGGAAGAACTTCCTCAGGGGCTGGTTCTTGATGAATTGGCTAAACACGGTATACAAAACAAGAAATGGCATGTCCTTGGTTGTCTCACAACGCTTCGCTATGAAATGAAAACAGCTATTGGCCTCATGGCACTGGATGAGAGTCATTACTTTGATATGACAGATTACGAATTAGAGCTTGAAGTGGAAGATCATGAGCAAGGCAAACAGGATTTCCAACAATTCTTAGAGAAAAATCAGATTTCCTACCAAAAAGCTCCCTCAAAATTAGTCCGATTTGTCAAAAGCATGAAAAATAGCTGAAATAATCTCCACTTTTTGGTAAAATAGAAAAGATAAAAATACACAATCCCTAGATCATATAGGTAAAACAAATATAACTAGGATTTATTAAGTTTACAGAGGACGGTCTATAATGTCAGATAGAAAAAATATGAAACTTTTCGCACTCAACTCTAACCAAGAGATTGCACAGAAAATTGCACAAGCTGTTGGTGTACCACTTGGCAAACTGTCATCACGTCAATTTTCAGACGGAGAAATCCAAGTGAATATCGAAGAAAGTGTCCGTGGCTATGATGTTTACATCATCCAATCAACAAGTTTCCCTGTTAACAACCACCTAATGGAATTGTTAATCATGGTCGACGCTTGTGTGCGTGCAAGTGCCCACAGTATCAACGTTGTCCTTCCATATTTTGGCTATGCACGTCAAGACCGCATTGCTTCACCACGTGAGCCACTCACAGCTAAACTAGTTGCTAATATGCTGGTTAAGGCCGGTGTTGACCGTATCCTTACGCTTGATTTGCATGCTGTTCAGGTTCAAGGCTTCTTTGACATTCCTGTTGATAACCTCTTCACAGTTCCTCTATTTGCAAAACATTACTGCGATAAGGGCCTACTCGGTTCAGATGTTGTTGTCGTTAGCCCTAAAAATTCAGGGGTGAAACGTGCTCGTAGCTTAGCTGAATATCTTGATGCTCCTATCGCCATTATCGACTATCCTCAAGACGATGCAACTCGTAACGAAGGTTATATTATCGGTGATGTTGAAGGTAAAAAAGCTATCTTGATTGATGACATTTTAAATACAGGACGTACCTTCTCTGAAGCTGCTAAAATCGTTGAACGTGAAGGAGCTACAGAAATTTATGCTGTTTCTAGCCACGGTCTCTTCGTTGAAGGTGCTGCTGAACTTCTTGACAATACTAAGATTAAAGAAATTCTTGTGACTGATTCAGTAGCAACAAAAGAAAAAACTCCTAAAAACGTACGCTACATCACTGCTAGTGAGTTAATTGGTGATGCCATCGTTCGTATCCACGAAAGAAAACCAGTCAGCCCACTCTTTGCTTACAACAAAAAGAAATAAGGTGATTCTTTGATTTATTTGGACAATGCTGCAACGACTCCCATGTCAGCAGTTGCTATTTCAGCTATGACCAAGGTTATGCAAGAAACTTATGGCAATCCTTCTAGTATTCATGGTCATGGTCGTCAAGCTGGCAAGCTCTTGCGAGAAGCCCGTCAAGAACTAGCCCAGTTATTGGGGACGAAACCTCAACATATCTTTTTCACTTCTGGTGGGACAGAAGGCAACAATACTGCTATCATTGGTTACTGCCTTCGTCACCAAGAGCAAGGAAAACATATCATCACAACTGCTATTGAGCACCATGCTGTCCTTGAAACCATTGATTACTTGGTTGAGCACTTTGGTTTTGAAGCAACCATTATCCAGCCAGAAAAGCAAGAAATCACAGCCCAACAAATTCAAAATGCTTTACGTGACGATACGATTTTGGTTTCTACCATGTTTGCCAATAATGAGACAGGTAACCTACTGCCCATTACTGAAATTGGCCAAATACTCAAGCAACACCCTGCTGCCTATCATGTCGATGCAGTTCAAGCTATTGGAAAAATCCCTATTTATCCAGAAGAATTGGGCATTGATTTTCTCACTGCTTCTGCTCACAAGTTCCATGGTCCTAAGGGAATCGGCTTTCTCTACGCATCTAGCATGGACTTTGATTCCTATCTCCATGGCGGAGACCAAGAACAGAAAAAACGTGCAGGAACTGAAAATCTGGCTGCCATCGTAGGCATGGTTGCAGCCCTAAAAGAAGACCTAGAAAAGCAAGAAGAACATTTTCAACATGTACAAAATCTAAAAACTGCCTTCCTTGCAGAGCTAGAGGGAATTCAGTATTACTTGAATATAGGACAACATCATCTCCCTTATGTTGTCAATATTGGATTTCCTGATCAGAAAAACGACCTCTTACTCCTTCGGCTAGATTTAGCTGGAATTTCAATCTCTACTGGCTCAGCCTGTACGGCAGGCATTGTCCAATCCAGCCATGTTCTCGAAGCTATGTACGGAGACAATTCAGAACGCTTGAAGGAATCCGTTCGTATCAGTCTCTCACCACAAAATACTGTTGAAGAACTACAAATCCTCGCAAAAACCTTAAAAGAAATTATCGGAGGTTAGCCATATGGCATTTGAAAAAACCATTCAATTAAAAAATTGTCGTTACGACTACACTCTTAGCCCTTCTGTTAAAAAATTCACCCTCAAAGACAACACCTTTTTTGAGACTAAGGTTGGTAACTATGAATTGACGCGCCTTTTGGAAAAAGTGCCAAACAGCGGTGAAGGATTCCAACTCAAAATCATCATTAACAAGGAACTTACAGGTGCTAAAATCAATATCACTGACAAGTTTGGGCTACGTTTAGTTGATATTTTCAAATCAGAAGACCACCACATTCATCAGGAAAAATTCTATTTCCTCATGGATAGCTTGGTAGAGCGTGGTGTCTTTACAAAATCGGAAAGATAAAGCTAAGATGTTTGAACTTACCTATAAGGATAGCTACCAAGTAGAGCGTACACTCAAGTATGAAGATTATGAAGCTCTCATGCTGGCTTTGTCAGGATGTGTGACCCTACCAGATACACTTTATGTGACTTCTCTGACTTTTAAGGGGCAGGAAGTTTATCAAGGGTTGGTCGGAGACCTCTACCGTTTTCTATCACATGCAGATTTTTTACATCAAAACTAAGATTTTTCTTAGTTTTTTCTTATTTTTGTTGATTTTTTCACAATGTTTCTATAAAATAGAAGAATAGAAAGGTTGTGATTTTGTGAAAGATAAACAGTCTGCTATTCCAAAAGCTACAGCGAAAAGACTCTCTCTCTACTATCGAATTTTTAAGAGATTTCATGCAGAAAAGATTGAACGTGCCAACTCTAAACAAATTGCAGAGGCTATCGGTATTGATTCAGCGACCGTACGTCGTGATTTTTCCTATTTTGGTGAACTAGGTCGTCGTGGTTTTGGCTATGATGTCAAAAAACTAATGACGTTTTTTGCCGATTTGCTCAACGATAACTCCATCACTAATGTCATGCTAGTGGGAATTGGAAATATGGGCCATGCCCTTCTCCACTACCGTTTCCACGAGCGTAACAAGATGAAGATTATCATGGCCTTTGATCTAGACGACCATCCTGAAGTCGGTACCCAAACTCCTGATGGAATTCCCATTTACGGAATTTCTCAAATCAAAGATAAAATTAAGGATGCTGATGTTAAGACTGCTATTCTGACCGTTCCCAGCGTTAAGTCACAAGAGGTCGCTAATCTCTTGGTGGATGCTGGCGTGAAAGGAATTCTCAGTTTTTCACCTGTCCATCTGCATTTACCAAAAGATGTGGTCGTTCAGTACGTAGATTTGACAAGTGAACTCCAAACCCTCCTCTATTTCATGCGAAAAGAGGATTAGAAAGCGAAAATCATTTTATGAAAAAACCAGTTATTGGGATTACAGGAAACGAAAAAACTCATCCAGATGATGACATCATGATGAGCTACGCAACAAAAGGCTTTGTTGAAGGCGTTAAAGACGCTGGAGGGATTCCCATTATCCTACCGATTGGTGATCAAGATATGGCTAGCCACTATATCAGTATGATTGACAAGCTCATCTTGACAGGTGGGCAAAATGTCGATCCAAAATTCTATGGTGAACCAAAAACCATTGATAGCGATGACTACCACCTTCAAAGAGATATCTTCGAACTGTCCCTCATTAAGGAAGCTATCAAACAGAAAAAGCCAATTTTCTCCATCTGTCGTGGGACTCAACTCTTTAACGTTGCTATGGGTGGGACTCTGTATCAAGATATCGAAGACCACTGGCAGGATTCTTCTGCCGAATACACAACCCAACGTTTGGTAACAGAACCAGATACTGTTCTTCGAGAAATATATGGAGCAATCTCTCATATCAACTCCTTCCACCACCAGAGTATTAAGGATTTAGCACCTAACTTAAAAATTGCGGCTCATGATCCTAAAGATGGTATCATTGAAGCTGTCATAAGTACGGATGATGTCGCCTTTCTCGGTGTCCAATGGCACCCAGAATTTCTATTTGAAAATCGTCCCAAGGATAAAAACCTCTTTGACTATGTCGTTAATGAACTTTAGATTAAATCCGTCTTTTCACGATAACTAAAGTAATTAGAATGAGAGACAATCAAATGATCTAAAAGGACAATACCCATCAGGTCACAGGCTTCTTTGACGAGTTTAGTCACATGATCATCATTTCGGCTAGGGGCTACAGCTCCTGAAGGATGGTTGTGAACCAAGATGAGAGAGGTCGCCATATGCTTGATGGCATAGTGAAGAATCTCTCGCGGCTCAGCAATACTGCGAGTGGCAGAACCGATAAAAATGGTCTGTTGATGAATGATTTGATTTTGAGTATTGAGATAGAGCGCCACCAGGTGCTCTTGTTTTTTATGTCCCAACTCCTGTTGCATCTTCTTGGCTAACTTTTGACTGCTGAGAATACTTTCCATTTCAAGGGTCTCGTGTTTGTGGATACGATGCCCCAGTTCAATCATAGCTTGCAATTCTATAGCCTTAACTCGCCCGATGCCAGACAGACTCTGCAATTCCTGCAGGGTCATTTTTTTCAAATCCGTTAGGCTTGAAAGATTGCTCAAGACTTTCTGGGCAATTTCAAAAACGCTAGCCTGACGTGTTCCTGTCCTGAGTAAAATAGCTAGCAACTCTTGATTACTGAGCGCTTCTACTCCTTCCTTGGCCAGTCTTTCTCTTGGTAATAGTGAATCTTCTTGGAATGAAATACTGTACATAAAAATCCTCCTCACTTTATTATTCGTGAGAAGGATGAAAAATTAGATTTTTTTCTCAATTGGAGCCACACTAGCTAAAAGTTTTTTCAAACCTACCTCTGGGAAATTGATTTTCAACTCCTGCGTAGCACCGCTACCTGAAACTTCCAGAACAGTTCCCTCTCCCCATTTCTTGTGGAGGGCAATATCACCAATGGACCAATTTGCCTCGCTAGACGCTGATTTTGCTCCAGCTGTAAATTGACCAAATGGGAGACCGCTTGATTGAATAGTTTTTGGGGCCGCACTGCGTTTACGGTCTTGGAGGGCCTGCGCCAAACTCATACCTTGACCGAAGGCAAGACCACCACTGCTATATGATGCCTTAAAGCTTGTATTTGCTGGACGAGCCAGGCCTTGATACTCAAGTAAGTCTGAGCTGATTTCGTTAATAAAACGAGTCGGACGGTTGTAGTTGGTACGACCAAAAAGCAGGCGCGAGTTGGCATTGGTCAGATAGAGAATTTTCTCTGCACGCGTGATACCTACATAGGCCAGACGGCGTTCTTCTTCCAATTCATCTGGATCTTCAGCTGCACGACTAAGTGGAAAGACATTTTCTTCCATCCCAATCAAAAAGACAACTGGAAACTCAAGACCTTTGGCAGCATGCAGGGTCATCAGGGTCACTTCTGATGTCTCCTGACTACCTGAATCTGTGTCTGCAATTAAGGCCAAATCATTTAAGAAACGACTCAGTTTATCCAGACCAGTTTCCTCTTCTGACACATCAGAAGTGTCATCAAAGTTTTTCGTCACAGAAAGGAACTCTTCGATATTTTCAACCCGAGCCTTACTTTCCAGAGTTGCTTGGGCATTAAGAATATCGACGTAACCTGTTTTTTCTAGAACCGCCTCAACCAACTCAGTAATGCTTAAGTGGTCCAGTTGCTCCCGCAAATCTAACATCATATTTGCAAAATACCAGATAGACTGGGCTACTTTTCCTTTGATGCCAGACAACATGATGTTTGCTGAAGCATCTAACATAGATATATTTTGTATATTTGCAAAATCACGAATTTTCTCAACAGTGCCTGGCCCAATTCCACGTTTCGGTTCGTTGATAATACGCTCAAAACTAATATTGTCACTCAAATTGGCAATGAGGTTGAGATAAGCGATAATATCGCGAATTTCCTTACGGCTGTAGAACTTTGTTCCACCAACCATAGTATAAGGGATGTTAGACTTGAGCAGGGCTTCTTCAATGGTACGAGATTGAGCATTTGTACGATAGAGAACTGCAAAATCCTTGTGAAGGAAGTTTTGACTGCGACCAAGTTCATCAATGGTTTTGGCTACAAATACAGCCTCATCCTGCTCATCATTGGCACGATAGTAAACGATTTGCTCCCCATCAGCATTCTGAGTCCAGAGATTCTTAGGACGGCGGTTTTTATTGTTTTTAATGACCTCGTTGGCCGCTTGAAGAATGGTTTTGGTTGAGCGATAATTCTCCTCCAACAAAACAACCTTGGCTTGGGGATAATCTTTCTCGAAATCCAAAATATTCTGCATATCAGCACCACGCCAACCGTAGATAGACTGGTCCGCATCCCCAACCACACAGATATTTTTAAATCGCGAAGCCAAGAGTTTGACCAATTGGTACTGGGCATGGTTGGTATCTTGGTACTCATCAACGTGGATGTACTGGAACTTCTGCTGATAGTAGGTCAAAACATCAGGATTTTGATCAAAGAGACGCAGGGTCAGCATAATCAAATCATCAAAGTCAACTGACTCCGACTGACGCAGTTCTTTTTGGTAAGCAGTGTAACACTGGGACACGATTTGCGTATACATATCGCCAGCTTGGGCAGCATAAGCTACATCATCAATCAGGTCATTCTTGGCATTGGAAATGGTCCCTAAGATGCTTCGTTCATTCCATTTTTTAGGATCCAAGTTCAACTGCTTGAGAATGCGTTTCATGAGCGTTCGCTGCTCCCCAGGATCTACAATAGTGAAATTGCGGTTGTAGCCAATATGGTCCGCATCACGACGCAAAATACGAACACACATGGAGTGGAAGGTCGCAATCAGACAGTCCTGAGTAGCTGGATTAAGGTTATAAGCACGCTCTTTCATCTCACGCGCAGCCTTGTTGGTAAAGGTAATGGCCAAGATATTCCAAGGATTGACTAGCTTTTCATCAATCAAATAAGCAATGCGGTGGGTCAAAACTCGGGTCTTTCCAGACCCTGCCCCCGCCATGATTAACAAGGGACCTTCTGTCGTTTGCACCGCCTCAGACTGACGGTCGTTCATTCCATTTAATAATGCGTTCATCTTCTCTTCCTTACTCTTGAAGTCAATATTTCTATTATATCAGAATTCAGGGAAAATATCTTTACCTAAACTGGTTACGTGTAGAAGGCAACTCCTTATATCTAGATAAAAAATGAGCTTGGATAGTATTTCCAAACTCATTTGAATTCAATTAAACTATTAGAACAAGCCTAGAACGGTTCCATCGCTTTCAACATCCATGTTTAGAGCAGCTGGTCGTTTTGGAAGTCCTGGCATGGTCATGACATCTCCAGTTAAGGCAACTATGAAGCCTGCACCTAATTTTGGTACCAATTCACGAATGGTAATTTCAAAGTTTTCAGGTGCTCCAAGTGCATTTGGATTATCTGAGAAACTATATTGAGTTTTAGCCATACAGATTGGTAATTTGTCCCAACCGTTTTGAACGATTTGAGCGATTTGCGTTTGAGCTTTCTTCTCAAAGTTTACTTTTGAACCACGGTAGATTTCAGTAACAATCTTTTCAATCTTTTCTTGGACAGAAAGGTCATTATCATACAGACGTTTGTAGTTAGCTGGGTTTTCAGTAATAGTCTTAACAACTGTTTCGGCAAGTGCTACTCCACCTTCTGCACCATCAGCCCAGACACTAGCCAATTCAACTGGTACATCGATTGAGGCACAAAGTTCTTTCAAGGCTGCAATTTCAGCTTCTGTATCAGAAACAAATTCATTGATTGCTACAACTGCAGGTACTCCAAATTTACGGATATTTTCAACATGGCGTTTCAAGTTGGCAAAACCTGCTCTAACTGCTTCTACATTTTCCTCTGTCAAAGCGTCTTTAGCCACACCACCATTCATCTTAAGGGCACGAAGGGTTGCAACAATAACTACTGCATCTGGAGATGTTGGCAAGTTTGGTGTCTTAATATCAAGGAATTTCTCGGCACCAAGGTCTGCACCAAAACCAGCTTCAGTAACTGTGTAATCAGCCAAGTGAAGGGCTGTGCTTGTTGCCAAAACAGAGTTACATCCATGAGCGATATTGGCAAATGGACCACCGTGTACAAAGGCAGGTGTACCGTAAATTGTCTGAACCAGGTTCGGTTTAATAGCATCCTTCAAAATCAAAGCCAAGGCACCTTCAACCTTCAAATCACCTACAGAAACTGGTGTACGGTCATAGCGATAACCGATAACGATATTGGCCAAACGGCGTTTCAAGTCCTCGATGTCCGTTGCCAAGCAAAGAATTGCCATAATTTCGGAAGCGACGGTAATGTCAAAGCCATCCTCACGTGGAATACCATTTAGAGGGCCACCAAGCCCAACTGTTACATGGCGAAGAGCACGGTCGTTCAAGTCCACAACACGTTTCCAAAGGATACGACGTTGATCAATTCCCAGCTCATTGCCTTGGTGCAAGTGGTTGTCAATCAAGGCAGAAAGGGCGTTGTTGGCAGTTGTAATGGCGTGCATATCCCCAGTAAAGTGGAGATTGATGTCCTCCATTGGTAGAACTTGAGCGTAACCACCTCCTGCAGCACCACCCTTAATCCCCATTACTGGACCAAGAGATGGTTCGCGGATAGCAATCATGGTTTTCTTGCCAATCTTGTTCAAGGCATCCGCCAGACCAATGGTAATGGTTGATTTCCCTTCACCTGCAGGTGTTGGATTGATGGCAGTAACCAGAATCAATTTCCCAACTGGATTGCTCTCAACTGCACGAATTTTATCAAAGCTGAGCTTAGCCTTGTACTTTCCATACAACTCCAAATCATCGTAAGAAATACCAAGCTTCTCTACAACATCAATAATGGGCTTCAACTCAATACTCTGTGCGATTTCAATATCTGTTTTCATTCAAAACTCCTCTAACCTCTTATATGATAATTCATTATAACACAAAACAAGATTTTTAACATCCGAAAACTCTCTAAACGTTCGTAAATATCCCTATTTTTAAGGTTTTTAGAGCCCTTTCTTAAATTTTATATGGCTTTATAGTTTGAAACTATAGTAAATCTTCGTTTTTACCAAAAATTTATCGCTTTCATTTTACTTACCGTTTATTTTTGTGTACAATAGTGCTATGAAAATTTTAGTTACATCGGGCGGTACCAGTGAAGCTATTGATAGCGTCCGCTCTATCACTAACCATTCTACTGGTCGCTTGGGCAAAATCATCACAGAAACCTTGCTTGCTGCAGGGCATGAAGTTTGTTTAATTACCACAAAACGAGCTTTGAAGCCAGAAATTCACCCTAATCTAAGCATTCTAGAAATTACCAATACCAAGGACCTTCTACTGGAAATGCAAGAACGTGTTCAGGATTATCAGGTCTTGATTCACTCAATGGCTGTTTCTGACTACACTCCTGTCTATATGACAGGGCTTGAGGAAGTTCAGGCTAGCTCCAATCTAGAAGAATTTTTAAGCAGGCAAAATCATCAAGCTAAGATTTCTTCAACTGATGAGGTTCAGGTTTTGTTCCTGAAAAAAACACCCAAAATCATATCTCTAGTCAAGGAATGGAATCCTACTATTCATCTGATTGGTTTTAAACTACTGGTTGATGTCTCTGAAGATTATCTCATCGAGATTGCCCGAAAAAGTCTTATCAAGAATCAAGCGGACTTAATCATTGCTAATGACCTGACTCAAATCTCAGCAGGTCAGCACCGAGCTATCTTCGTTGAGAAAGATCAGCTTCAAACAGCCCAGACTAAAGAAGAAATTGCAAAACTCCTCCTTGAAAAAATTCAAACCTATCATTCATAAGAAAGGAAAGCTATGGCACATATTCTCTTGGCTGTAACAGGGTCAATCGCCTCTTACAAGTCGGCAGATTTAGTCAGTTCTCTAAAAAAACAAGGTCATCAAGTCACGGTTTTAATGACTCAGGCCGCTACAGAGTTTATCCAACCTTTGACACTACAGGTCTTATCACAGAATCCTGTCCACCTTGATGTCATGAAGGAACCCTATCCTAATCAGATTAATCATATCGAACTTGGAAAAAAGGCAGATTTATTTATCGTAGCCCCTGCAACAGCTAACACAATTGCAAAGCTAGCCCACGGCTATGCTGACAACATGGTAACCAGCATAGCTTTAGCCTTGCCCAAAAATATTCCTAAACTAATAGCTCCTGCTATGAATACAAAAATGTATGACCATCCGGCAACTCAGACTAATCTGAAAACATTAGAAACATATGGCTATCAGCTGATTGCTCCCAGAGAATCCCTACTAGCTTGCGGAGACCATGGAAGGGGAGCCTTAGCTGACCTCACAATTATTTTAGAAAGAATAAAGGAAACTCTCGATGAAAAAACGCTCTAATATTGCACCTATTGCTATCTTTTTTGCAACCATGCTCGTGATACACTTTCTGAGCTCGCTTGCCTTTAACCTTTTTCCATTTCCAATCAAACCGACCATTGTTCATATTCCTGTCATTATTGCCAGCATTATCTACGGTCCACGAGTTGGGGTTACACTTGGATTTTTGATGGGGCTTCTTAGCTTGACAGTTAATACGATTACTATTCTACCTACAAGCTATCTCTTCTCACCATTTGTACCAAACGGAAACATCTACTCAGCTATCATTGCCATCGTCCCACGTATTTTGATTGGTTTAACTCCGTATCTAGTCTATAAACTAATGAAAAACAAGACTGGTCTGATTTTAGCTGGTGCCCTTGGTTCACTTACCAACACAGTCTTTGTACTTGGTGGAATTTTCTACCTTTTTGGAAATGTTTTTGATGGTAATATCCAAAAACTCCTAGCAACTGTTATCTCAACAAATTCGATTGCCGAATTAGTCATTTCCGCAGTTCTAACCCTAGCCATTGTCCCAAGATTACAAACTTTGAAGAAATAAAAACAATCTCCGCTTTCAAGCTTGAAGGTGGAGATTTTGTTCTATATTTTTTATATTTAGTGAAATTTTTACCAGTAAAATAGATTGAAATAAGATACCAACAAATAGATTAGGGAATTCAAATTAATTTCTAGAAATATTTTATCATTCATGATGTACTCTTCCAGTTTCAAACTACTATATTTATACTCAATGAAAATCAAAAAGTAAACTAGAAAGATAGCCGCAGGTTGCTCAAAACACGGTTTTGAGGTTATGGATAGAACTGACGAAGACAGCTAAAAATACTGTTTTGAGATTGCAGATGGAAGCTGACGTGGTTTGAAGAGGTTTTCGAAGAGTATTAACTTAAAAATGACCTATAAACCTAAGTAAATCCTTGCTTTATTGTCTATTTTATCGTACTATACTAGTGTATATACAATAAAAAGGAGATTCTTATGAATACACGGAAAAAGACACAATTTATGACAATGACTGCCCTTTTAACGGCTATTGCGATTTTGATTCCAATTGTTATGCCTTTTAAGATTGTCATTCCTCCTGCTTCTTACACTCTAGGGAGCCATATCGCTATTTTTATTGCCATGTTCTTGTCGCCCTTGATGGCAGTTTTTGTCATCCTAGCCTCTAGTTTTGGATTTTTGATGGCTGGCTATCCTATGGTTATCGTATTTCGAGCTTTTTCCCATATCTTTTTTGGGACTTTGGGGGCTCTTTACCTACAAAAATTCCCCGATACCCTAGATAAACCAAAAGCTTCCTGGATTTTCAACTTTGTCTTAGCACTTGTCCATGCCCTTGCTGAAGTATTGGCCTGTGTCGTTTTTTACGCAACTTCTGGTACCAATGTAGAAAATATGTTTTATGTTCTATTTGTACTAGTTGGATTTGGTACAATTATCCATAGTATGGTAGACTATACATTAGCACTAGCTGTCTATAAAGTGCTTCGAAAACGCCGTTAAAAAGGAAAAGCTATGACAAAAGATCGCAAACATGCTCTTCTCCAACTCTTGAAAGAAGCTCCTAAAGCCCTTAATGGCCAAAGTTTGGCGGAACATTTTCATGTCACACGTCAGATCATTGTACAGGACATTGCAATTTTAAGAGCCGATGGCGCTCCTATCCTATCCACTAATCGTGGCTACATCTATAAACAGATTGATACCAATCCATACGTCCACAAACTTTTCAAAGTGAAACATGAAGTTGAAGAAATCGGTCAGGAACTTCTTGCTATCGTAGATAATGGAGGGCGTGTTCAAAATACCTTGATTGATCATCCTGTTTACGGAGAAATTGAAACTCTACTCAAACTTTCTTGTCGCAGAGATGTTCAACATTTTCTAGAACAAGTCGAGCATTCTGACTTTAGACCTCTATCTGAATTGACAGATGGCATTCATTACCACCTAATCGAAGCCGAAACACAACAAGACCTCCACTATATTGAGGAGGCCTTGGACCAGCTAGGATATTTAGTAAAAGACTAGAAGATTTTTTTGTCCCAGCCATCTTCTGTACGGTGGCGGTAGAAAAACTCCGATTTGTCAGGAGCTTCCATCATTTCCATTAAGGGTAACATATCATAAGCCAGATCCAAGTTTGGAATCTGGTCTTTTTGTACCCAAGAAACTTCTCCCTCTTCTGAAGATTGAAGAGTTCCAGTAAACTCAGTCGCCTTATAACAAAAGACGATATAGCGCCCACCTGTATCCAGAGGCCAATTTTTAATACCGACAAGTTGAGGATTTTGTATAGTCAACCCTGTTTCTTCATAGATTTCACGAATGACAGACTCCGCAAAAGCTTCGCCATTTTCTACATGACCTCCTGGAAAGGCATAACCAGACCAGCGATT
Source organism: Streptococcus mitis (assembly GCA_963515655.1). Lineage (GTDB taxonomy): Bacteria > Bacillota > Bacilli > Lactobacillales > Streptococcaceae > Streptococcus > Streptococcus mitis_DP. Next base: position 5,342 of record CAUPZW010000015.1, on the reverse strand, counting down.
GGTTTCAGGAGAGCGATACTGCATCACCACGCGCTGAGTTTCGAGGTCTTCAATCAGACAAATGTTTGTTAAAATCGTTAATTGGGAACGGGACATAAATTTACTCACTTTCTAATTTTGAATTATCTTTCACTTTAAACTTAATTACCTTATAACTCTGAAACTTTAAAAAGACACTACTACCTGAACGCCATCCTTTAGCACAATAGTAGTAAGGAATCTGGTATCTCTGAATTATCTATCTGTTTGAAATAAATTCTGCCATTCCACCTTCTGCTCTAAATCGTTCTCAACTTAACGATAAGGAATTTTCGAACTTTCTATCTCTATATCAGGATTGGCAAGTTTAAGATAAGGAGCAATATAGTCTGCATCCGTAACCTTTGGACCTAGAATTACTTTTGAGTATTTCAAAGGTGCCAGATTGATATATACAAATAAATCAAATCTGCCATTATCTTTTGGGTTCAAGACGATATACTTCCTAAAATCTTTATAGTTAACTTTATCAAAAACTTCTAACCCAATTTCTTCTTTCTTAAAGTACTTCTCATTTGATGAATCATTAGCATCTCTTTTAATAATATTTTGTATCGCTGTATCATCTAAATTAATTAAAATACGATACTCCATTTCATACTCATAGTCTTTAACTTTGAAAAGGTAAGAAATCTTCTTTAATTTCTCAGCAAAATCTATTAATTCTTTTTCAGCTTCCAGCTCTTGTAATTTTTCAAAAATTTGTTTTAAATTATCAAGAAATTTACCAACCTCTGTTTCGTCTTTATTTTCTGATATTAAATCTAAATAATGAACTTTAACAAACTCTATAGATTTATGAGCAACTATATCTTCAAGATAAGACAGATCATATTCAAGAAATGCTCCCTGAGAGGAATCTGCATATTCCTTCCACATAGGTAAACTATCAGATACCGTGGTTAGAGAAGATATAAAAACATTAGAAGTTTGATATTGTTTGAAAAACGTATTATCTATACCCAAATAATCATATGCTACTCTTCCTTCCATCGGGTCATTTAACTGTTTTAGATTAGTAAGTCGTAAAAATGGAGGTTGAATTTCAGAATTATTTTCATTTTTCCAGTCTGCTTTTATAAGATAATTTGTTAATGTGTCAATCTTAGTATAATGTCCAAAGGAACCTATTTCTTTCAACTCATTTGCATCAACAGTCAATTTAGAACGAATATAGTATATAATCTTGTCCGCTTGTTCTAAAAGTTGTTCAGCATCAAATGCTGAGATAGATTCTGGATCACTTTTCTCATTTAAATAATCGTTATCATATTTCTCAATTATCTTAATAGCTTGATTTCGGATGATATCCGAATCATTTTCTTCTGCTATCTTTCGAATAACTTCTATTGAATCTTCAATTATATCATCAAAATGCCTTGATATAAAATCTAGGTAGTCATCAATATCTTCAGATTGAGGATTCTCCATGAAATAGTTATTTATTATCTTTAAGTGCTCAAATTGAAAAATTGAAACAAGCTCATCTAATCTAAAATACCAATATACAATGTGTCCAAAATCATTATCTTGAAAATTATCTTTAAATATGAAGTTAATGAATGATTCTAATTCCCTCTTAAAATAGTTTCTTCTTTCTTCTGGTAAACTATTTTGTCTAAATAGTTGAACAAAAACTGAAAGTAATTCTGAAGAAAAGAATTCTCCTTCCTCTAAATTTTCTTTTAATATTAAATCAAGGATTTTAAAGAAATAACTATCATTTTCAAACAGTTTAGAATATTCTTCATATCTTTCGATTTTAAATAAATATAAATTAAGAGTATCTAAATAATAAGATATATCAGCCCAACTATATATTTGTATTTTTGTTGATAGTATTTTTGTTGATAGTATTTTATTTATTGTTTCTAAAATCTTCTTCTGAATAGTTTTATCAATTTTCTCTAAAAAATTACTACATAGATAAAGAATAGTTTCAGTATATTTCAATTGTTCTTCTTCAGATAAATCTAGATATTGATTAATAAAATTTTCAAGTTCGTATTCCAGTTTTTCTTCATTCAAGGAATCAAAATAATTCTCTAATCCAGATGTACTAAATTCATCTGTAAAATAGTTTGGCATTTCCATTTCATCTCCTTCCAAAACCTACCCTAACGCCTTTACTTCCAACATCATATCACGGATCTGGGCAGCGAGTTCAAAGTCAAGCACTTCGACGGCTTCTTGCATTTGTTTCTCTAGTTTCTTGACTAGTTCTTTGCGCTCTTGTTTATTAAGACTATTGATATCAACTTCCTTGTCTTCTTCCTTTGCAATGGTCTTGGTTACGGCAATCAAGTCACGGATTTCTTTCTTGATTGTTTGTGGTACGATACCATGCTCTTCATTATAAGCCATCTGGATTTTCCGACGGCGAGCAGTTTCATCAATGGCACGTTGCATAGACTGAGTCAAAGTGTCCGCATACATAATGACATGCCCTTCACTGTTACGGGCGGCACGTCCAATGGTCTGGATGAGGCCACGTTCGTTACGAAGGAAACCTTCCTTGTCAGCATCGAGAATGGCAACCAAGCTAACCTCAGGAACGTCAATCCCTTCACGGAGCAGGTTAATTCCGACCAAGACATCAAAGACACCCAAGCGCAAGTCACGGATAATCTCTGTCCGCTCCAAGGTCTTGATATCCGAGTGCATGTACTTGACCTTGATTCCCATTTCTTTGAAGTAGTCGGTTAAGTCCTCTGCCATCTTCTTGGTTAAGGTTGTGATAAAGGTACGCTCATTCTTCTCAACACGGGCATTAATTTCACCTAAGAGATCATCAATCTGTCCCATAGTCGGACGGACTTCCACCTCTGGATCCAAGAGTCCCGTTGGACGAATGATTTGCTCAATCACTGTCTCGGTCTGTTCATTTTCATAGTCACCAGGTGTCGCTGAAACGTAAACAATCTGATGCACATGACTTTCAAACTCCTCACGACGGAGAGGACGATTGTCCAGAGCAGACGGCAAACGGAAACCATAATTAACCAGCATTTCTTTACGAGAGCGGTCTCCATTGTACATGCCCTTGATTTGTCCCATAGTCATATGACTCTCGTCAATCATAATCAAAAAATCATCTGGGAAGAAATCTAAGAGCGTATAAGGAGGTTCACCTTCGCTACGCCCATCCATGTGGCGAGAATAGTTCTCAACCCCGTTAGTATAGCCCATCTCACGCAGCATTTCGATATCATACTCTGTCCTCTGTTTCAAACGTTGGGCTTCAAGTAATTTGCCTTCCTTCTCAAAAACAGCTAACTGCTCTTCCAACTCAGTCTGAATTTTAGCAATGGCAACTTCCATGTGGTCATCATTGGTCACAAAGTGAGTCGCAGGGAAAATCGCCAAATGATCCACTTCTCCCAATACCTGACCAGTCAGGGCTTCAACTTCACGAATACGGTCAATTTCGTCGCCAAAGAACTCCACTCGAAAAGCGTGTTCATCACGGGAAGCTGGGAAAATCTCTACCACATCCCCACGAACACGAAATCTTCCACGTTGGAAATCAATATCATTGCGTTCAAACTGAATATCGACCAAATCATTCAAGAGTTTATCACGAGAAATTTCAAGACCTGGACGGAGACTAACGACACTATCAGCGTATTCCTTGGGCGAACCCAAACCATAGATACAAGAGACGGAAGCCACGACAATAACATCATTCCGCTCCAGAAGGGCCGAAGTCGCTGAGTGACGAAGCTTGTCAATCTCGTCATTGACAGAACTATCCTTTTCAATATAGGTATCGCTAGAAGGGACATAGGCTTCTGGCTGGTAATAATCATAGTAAGACACAAAGTACTCAACTGCATTTTTAGGGAAAAATTCCTTAAACTCCCCATAGAGCTGTCCTGCTAGAGTTTTATTGTGGGCAATAACCAGAGTTGGTTTATTGACTTTGGAAATAACCTGACTCATGGTATAGGTCTTCCCTGTTCCAGTCGCCCCCATCAGAATCTGAGCTTTTTCTCCCCCCTCGATATTATCAACCAACTGCTCGATAGCTTGGGGTTGATCTCCTGATGGTTGATACTTTGATACTAGTTTAAATTGATTATCTGTAATACGATTGATCATAAGAATCCTCTTTCCATGTGCTATTCCTATTTTAGCATACTTGTAGTATTTTCACGAAGAAAAGGACGGACCGAAGTCACATCCTTTCATTTTCTTTCTTTAATTGGTAAGCGAGATAGACAATCAGCAGTAGCAAAACCAGACTTGTCATGATAGATCCTTCTATGCCAAAAAATCCACCTGATAGCCAGCCCTGATGGCCTTGTGGTAAAAAGGTCATCAGCGATGTTCCTGACTTCTGACCACTAACTAAAATCCCAAAGAGATTTCCCTGAGCAAAATTCCAGGCTCCATGAATACCTGCAACACCCCAAACTGTATCGGTTTTGAGAAGGTAAAGAGCCATGGCAACTCCGAATAAAAAGAGATTCACTAGAGATAAAGGTGTAAGACCAGAATTCCCAGCATGAAGAAGAGTAAAAAGTACGCTAGATATAATAATAGCAAGTTTTAAATTGGTTCTTGAGGCCAATTGTGGAAGGAGCCATGCACGGGACACCACTTCTTCTGCTGTCCCCTGTAAAATCCAAAATGGGATAGTAAAGACAACAAAGAAAAACGAATAAGGATTCAAGCGAATGGACTCCAAACGATATTGCCCCAAAGCTATTAAACCTAGCAAGGTCAGAAGAAAAAGTGCCAGACCCAGACCAAATCCTTTCAGAAGATTGCTGAGGCAATTCTCTCTATAAAATCCTAAAGTTCGAATAGGTCTTTTCTCAACTTTTCTTGCCCATCTAAACACAGTGTTAAGAATAAAACCAAAAGACAGCAATTCTAAAATTAAACGAAAGTCACTTGTTTTATCCGTCAAGCTCGCCAGCAAGTTTTGGAAGTAGCTTGCAAGATTTTGACCAGCCTCTCCAAAATTTCTAGCAAGTCCGATGAGAGCTAACAAGCTAATACCATAAAAAGTATATGCCACAAACTCTCCTATAAAGACAAAAACAAAGGCTAACAAGGGGCTTGTGTAAATATTTAAACTCATTTTTGAAGCCTGGAAGTCTTTAAATATTCTTTTGTTCTTCATATCCCTGTCCTCTTTTCTTCCATTATATACTATTATTATAGCACTTTATAGTAGCAATTCAAGAAAGAATCTATGTTATATTTTCTAACATAAAAACCTCATGATTTGCATTTTTTTGTTTTTTCTGATATAATGGGAAAATATTCGGAAAAGGAGACTAAAAATGAAGAAA
>CAUPZW010000014.1:0-50101 GCA_963515655.1 Streptococcus mitis | reverse complement strand
TTGCCTTCTGCGTCTACGGGACATAGATTTGCAGCAACTCCTACAACCGTTCTAGCCATGATGTCTCTCCTTTCGAATACTGACGATAGTCCTATCATATCACTCAAAATGACTTTCGTCTAATATGTTTTTTTTAAGGCTGTGATAAATTTTTTTTATGGACAAGAAAAAGCTGCCCATAGGACAACTTCTTTCTTATTCAAAAACAAATTGATTGTGATAGAGTTCTGAATAGAATCCACCTAGCTTCAAGAGTTCATGATGGCTACCGCGTTCAATGACTTCTCCATCTTTAAGGACAATAATCTGATCTGCATTGAGAATGGTTTTCAAGCGGTGGGCAATGACAAAACTAGTTCTACCTGCTACAACCGCCTCCATGGCATGCTGAATCTTGCTTTCTGTCACCGTATCTACGTTTGAAGTTGCTTCATCTAGAATGAGAACTTCTGGATCTGTCATCAGGGTTCGAGCGATGGAAATCAATTGTTTCTGCCCTGTCGAGAAGATACTCTGCTCATCATCGATAAGGGTATCGTATTTATCAGGTAAGCTTTCGATATAGTCATGAATATGGGTTGCCTTGGCTGCTGCCTCAACCATTTCTTGACTAGCATCTGGCACACCGAAACGGATATTGTCTCGAATCGTTCCGCTAAATAAGACCGAATCCTGCAAAACAATTCCCACCTTGCTTCTAAGACTATCTAAATCATAGTCACGGATGTCTTTGCCGTCAAAATAAATACCACCAGCATCAACATCATAAAAGCGATTGATGAGGTTCATAATAGTCGTTTTCCCTGAACCTGTCGGACCAACAACCGCTGTCATCTGGCCTTTCGGAGCGGAAATACTGACATCTTTCAAAATAGGTTTATCAGGCAGGTATGAAAAATCAATATGACTGATTTCAACACCTTCTTGCAACTTAGTGAGGATTGAAGCCTTTTCAGGTCGGATTTCTTCCTCTGCATCGAACATTTCCTGAATCCGTTCAGCACCTGTAAAGGCTAACTGGAGGCTTCCCCAACTAGCTGCAACTTGGATAATAGGCTGGTAGTACTGCTGTGAAAATTGGGCAAACATAACAATCAAACCTAGGGCTGTACTTGTTTCGATAGACTTATCATTCAAAAGTACAGCTGAACCAGCAAAGATGACGATGGCTGTATTAACCAGACTCATCCCATTCATGACAGGGAACAGAATTCCTGAGAACATTCTTCCTTTAAAGGTTGCCTTGCGCACACGCTCATTTTGTTCAAGAAATCCTGCCATCATATCCTCTTGAATTCCTTGCACAATGACAGCTTTTTGGCCTGAGATACTCTCATCCATATAGGCGTTGAGTTTCCCTACCTCTTTTTGCTGGAGGTTGGTGTATTTGCGTGCCATTTTCACGATGAAAATCAGCATGAGGAAGGCAACTGGTGTGCTGGCAATGGTGATGAGCGCCAGCGTCACATTTCTCGAAAACATGACAAGAATCAGACCGATGTATAAAACAATATTGCTCATGACCTGAATCAAGCTCTCGTTAAAGGCTTGGAGGATATTATCCAAATCACTGGTAAAACGAGACAGGATATCGCCATCTTGTCGGCGATCAAAGAAAGAAACCGTCAAGCGAGCAAGCTTACCAAAGAGGCCTTTGCGCATCTCGTTGGTCGACTCTGCAATCACGCGCGTCATGAGACACATGTATATGACACTAGAGATAAATAGAACCAAAACCAGCAGACCAAGATTGACCATGATTCCTGATAGACTTTGCCAAACAAGTTCTGGATTACCATCTTGATAAGCTTGAACTAAATTAGCTAACTGCGTCACTGCTTGTCCAGAAAAGACTGGAAAGAGGGCTTGGGCAAGAGTCGCCAGAACAATCATCAGAATGACAACTACAAATGATAGCTTATAGACTTTAAAATAATGCCAAAAGAACTGAACTGTCTTCATTTTACTCTTCCTTTCCTTTCTGTGTTTCATAGATTTCACGGTAAACGGCATTGTTGGCAACCAAGTCTGCATGCGTACCTTGACCAATCAATCGTCCTTGATCTAGAACCAAGATTTTATCTGCATGGACAACCGAGCTAATCTTTTGCGCGATGATAATGGTTGTCGTCCCCTTCAGATCCTTATTCAAGGCTTCTTGCACCAGGCGCTCTGACTTGGCATCCAAGGCTGAGGTCGAATCGTCAAAAATCAGAATACGCGGATTGCTGACAATCCCACGAGCAATCGACATCCTTTGTTTTTGCCCACCTGAGAAATTGGTTCCTCGTTCCTCAACTGGACTTTCAAAGGTTTTCTCCATACGATGAATGAATTCACTAGCCTGGGCAATATTGGCTGCGCGTTCCATTTCAAATAGAGTAGCATCTCCCTTACCCTGTCTCAAGTTATCTGCAATGGTTCCACTGAAGAGAATGGCACGTTGAAGAACGATAGAAACAGTTTTACGCAGGGTTCCTTCACTCACTTCTCGAATATCCTTACCTCCGATTTTAATAGAGCCTTCTTGCGGATCAAAGAGACGTGGAATCAATTGAGCCAAGGTTGATTTTCCTGCACCAGTCGCTCCAACTACACCAACCATTTGACCAGGTTCGATAGTAAAGGTCACATCTTTCAGCATTGGTTCCTTGTCCATTGGATAAGTAAAGGTCACATTTTCAAAGCTAAGACTTCCGACCAACTCTTCATCTGGCACATCCTTGAAGGTCATGGCTGGCTCTGCGTCCAGAATTTCTCGAATACGACGCATGGAAATCATAGCACGACTGACAGAATTTCCCAAAAATCCAACCATAACAATAGTAAAGATAATCTGGCTTAGGTAATTGACAAAGGAAGCAATGGAGCCAACAACTGACGGATCCGACTGAACCATCCCTGCAACTAGCCAAATAGAGAGGAATACCGCCCCATAACCGACCAACATCATAAAAGGTTCCACTACTGAAAAGGCATAACCGATGTAAAGATTTTGACCGAGAAGCTCGTCTGAAACCTCCGTAAACTTAGCAAACTGCTCTTTTTCTTGGACAAAGGACTTGACCACACGAACACCGCGCAGATTTTCCTTGGCAATGGCATTGATGCGCTCAAGAAGGGTTTGAAACTTGGCAAAACGAGGCCCCATCATTCCCATCATGACAGCTGTCAAGCCAAAAATCAAGACTACCATGAGAACAATCACCCACCACAGAGAAGGTAAAGTTTGAACCGCCAGGATAAACGAACCGATGAACAAGAGGGGAAGTCTGAAAAGAATTTGGAAGGTCATCATGACGACGTTCTGAATCTGGTTGATATCATTTGTCATGCGAACGACTAGATTTCCCGCATTAAATTGTTCAATATTAGCATAAGAAAAGGTTTGGATTTTACGGAAGGCATCCTCTCGAAGGTCAGATGAAACTCCTTGGGCAATATAGGCTGCAAGGACAACATTGAGCCCACCAGCAACCAGACCGACCACGGCCACACCAATCAACCAAGCCCCGATACTATAAATAGCTTCATATTTTCCAGCAAGGAGGGCGTCTAACACTTCCTGCAGATAACGCGGTTGCAAAAGTGAACTAGCAACCATCAAGCCTGTCATCAGGAGTGAAGCTAAGGCCTGCCACTTGTAGGTTTTTATTTTCTGAATCAGCATACTTTCTCCTTATAAAATAGACAAAAGGGAGCGACAATGCGTCAGCTCCTTCTCATTCTGTTTGTTTGATGTTATTCTAGCAAAAAAGTGAGAACTTGTCAAAGAAGTCTCCTTGATACAGCTAGATTAACTAGTGAGTCTTGATTTTATAGTTTCTGTTTGAACTCGACCAAAACATTCATAGCCTGCATAGGTGTCATATTGTAAACATCCAGCTTAGACAATTCTGCTAGGATAGGATGCTCTTCTGCTGTATCAAAGAGTGAAATCTGTTCAGTGACGGCACTTGTTTGTCTCATGGGAGCAGGACTTTCTGTCCCTTGACTCTCTAGTTGAGTCAAAATCTTATCCGCCCTTGCTAAAAGGTCTGCTGGCAAACCAGCAATCTTGGCAACATGGATACCGTAGGATTTATCGGCTGGCCCTGGTTCAATCTTGTGAAGGAAGGTAACTTGCCCATCCTGCTCCAAAGTTGCTACGTGGACATTGACCAAATGTTGTAAACTAGACTCCAGACTAGTCAACTCATGGTAGTGGGTCGCAAAGAGGGTCTTGGCTCCAATATGCTCATGGATATATTCGATGATGGACTGAGCAAGAGCCATACCGTCATAAGTTGCAGTTCCCCGTCCTAACTCATCAAAGAGAATCAAGGAATTCTTTGTTGCATGCGAAATAGCATTGTTGGCCTCCATCATCTCCACCATAAAGGTTGATTGGCCTGAAACCAAGTCATCTGCTGCTCCGATACGGGTAAAAATGGCATCAAAAATCGGTAAATGGGCGCTTTCCGCTGGCACATAAGAACCCAGCTGGGCCATAACCGCCGTCATGGCTAACTGACGCATGTAGGTTGACTTCCCGCTCATGTTTGGCCCTGTAATCAGTTGAATACTAATATCTTCTGCCATCTGAATCGTATTGGGAATATAGGTCTGAGCCCCCATGACCTTTTCAACGACAGCATGGCGCCCTTTCTGGATATCAATTCGCGAATCATCTCTGAATTCAGGTCGAATCAAATGCTGGGTTTCAGCCACAACCGCCAGACTCTGTAAGACATCAACTGTCGCAATTCCTTGAGCTAGAGCCTGCAAACGCTGGATGTACTTGCTGACCTCTTCACGAATACGCATAAAAATTTCGTACTCTAAGTTAGCTGACTTCTCACGCGCCTCCAGCATATCTCCCTCGATACGGGCTAATTCTTCGGTTCCAAAACGTTCTGAGTTTTTCAGCGTTGCCTTGCGGAAAAAGTGAGCAGGCACATTTCCTAGTTGCGAATTGGTCACATGGAAATAATAGCCATCTTTTTTATTGTAGTCAATCTTGAGCGTACTAATACCAGAGTTTTCTCGCTCCTTAGCCTCAATTTCAGCAATCCAACCAGTCCCTTCTCTGAGAACTCGACGGTACTTGTCTAAAGTCTCATCAAATCCAGTTCGGATAATTCCCCCATCTGTAATCACATGAGGAGCTTCAGGAGCAATCGCTGCGCTAATCAAACTCTCTAACTCAGGGATTCCATCCAGTTGTTCGATGAGATAAGCTAGAGCAGGTTGCTCCATTCCTTCTAAAATCGCACGAATCCGTGGCACACTAGACAAGGTAGTCGCCAACTGCAAGAGATCCTTAGGATTGGTTTTGCCAAAAGAAACACGACTAGCCAAGCGCTCAATGTCATAAACACCCTTGAGACTGTCTGTCAAATCACTACGCTCAAAGAAATGGTCGAGAAAGACCTGCACCACTTCTTGGCGTTGGACGATTCGTTCCTTATCAATCAGGGGACGATGAATCCAAGACCGCAAGAGCCGCATACCCATAGCTGTTTTGGTTTCATCCAAAAGCCAGAAAAGACTGCCTTGCTTCTTGCCTGACCGAGCATTCTCGACCAAATCCAGACTAGCCTTGGTCGCATAATCCATCTGCAAGAAATCCTTGATTTCATAGCGGATAACAGGCTTGAGGTGGTTCAATTCCCTCATCTGAGTCCGATGGACATACTGGAGCAATTTACTAGATGACGCTTGTTCCACAGCTGCTAATCGTGAATCCAGTAAATGAAGGTCTTCAAAGCCTTCTTTTTCATAAGAGAGTACCAGATTCATATGGCGACTGAGGATTTGTTCTTCTTCCTCAGACAAGTCATAACCCAACACCACTTCTCGAGCCTTGAGGTTACGGATTTCTCCACAAACCAGCGTGAAATCCAATAGACCCGTCACATAAAAGTCACCGGTCACTAGGTCCATGTAAGCTAGACCAAATTGATTACCATCACGGTCTATGGCAACCAAGAAATTGTTCTGACTGTCCGGCTTAGTGCTATCGACTACTGTCCCTGGCGTAATGACCTGAACAACCTCTCGTTTCACAACCCCAACTGCTTGTTTAGGATCTTCCATCTGCTCTGCGATAGCTACCTTATAGCCCTGCTCAATCAAGACATCGATGTACTGTTGGGCAGAATGATAGGGAACACCCGCCATAGGAATCGGATTGTCCGCATTCTTGTTGCGACTCGTTAAGGAAATTTCCAGAATCTGCGCAGCATTGACCGCATCCTCATAAAATAATTCATAAAAATCACCCATACGAAAGAGCAAAAAAGCATCTGGATATTGCTTTTTAATATCCACATACTGTTGCATGCCGGGTGATAGCTTTTCTGTCGCCATTGTCCGTCTCTCCTTGTCAAAAATAAGTCTTGAGAGTAACTCCCAAGACCTTACTTATCTTTCATCAAATCTAGCAAACGATCTTCCATGAGTTTGGCAACATGCTGGTCTCGACAAATGACCAATAAGGTATTGGCACCAGCAACTGTTCCTAAAATCCATTCATCCTTGTTTGCATCTACAATATTTGCCAAAACAGAAGCTTCGCCCAATTTGGTATGAAGCACCAAGGTAAACTCTGCTCTTGCAACACCTTCTAAATGATGAGACAAAAATTCCACCAAATCAATCTTTTCTGTCTCATTTGCTAGTACATAATACACCATATCATTTTTCTTGACCTTGGTCAAGCCGATTTCGCGCAAATCACGAGACAGGGTTGTCTGCGTCACAAAAACATTGTGCGCCTCCAACCGATCTTGAATTTCTTTTTGTGTACTTAATTTCTCCTCAGTAATCATTTTTTTTATTAACTGATGACGATCTCTTTTTCTCATAAAATCCTCTTATGTGAATATTTATAACTAATTTTATAACTATATTATACCAAAAAAATAGGAGATTTCAAAAATTTTTTCTTCTTTCTTTAAAATTGTGATAAAATAGTAGAAAAGTCCAAAAAGGAGCTCTTAATGAATACAAAAGAATTGATTGCTAGCGAGTTGGCTAGCGTCATTGATAGCCTGGACCAAGAGGCTATTTTAAATTTACTGGAAACCCCTAAAAACTCAGAAATGGGAGACATCGCTTTCCCTGCTTTTTCACTTGCAAAAGTCGAACGTAAAGCACCTCAAATAATTGCGGCTGAACTGGCTGAAAAAATTAACAGCCAAGCCTTTGAAAAGGTTGTCGCAACAGGACCTTACGTCAACTTTTTCCTTGATAAATCTGCCATTTCTGCTCAAGTATTGCAAGCTGTTATCACTGAAAAAGAACACTATGCTGACCAAACTATTGGCAAACAAGAAAATGTTGTTATCGATATGTCTAGTCCCAATATCGCTAAACCATTCTCTATTGGTCACCTGCGCTCAACTGTCATCGGAGATAGCTTATCACATATTTTCCAAAAAATCGGTTATCAAACGGTCAAGGTCAACCACTTGGGAGACTGGGGTAAACAGTTTGGAATGTTGATTGTTGCCTACAAAAAATGGGGCGACGAAGAAGCTGTAAAAGCTCATCCAATTGATGAACTCCTTAAACTCTATGTCCGCATCAACGCTGAAGCTGAAAATGACCCTAGCTTGGATGAAGAAGCACGCGAATGGTTCCGTAAACTTGAAAATGGAGACGAGGAAGCTCTCGCTCTTTGGCAATGGTTCCGTGATGAAAGTTTGGTGGAATTTAACCGCCTTTACAATGAATTACAAGTCGAATTTGACAGCTATAACGGAGAAGCCTTCTACAACGATAAAATGGATGCAGTTGTAGACATTCTTTCTGAAAAAGGACTTCTTGTTGAATCAGAAGGTGCCCAAGTTGTCAATCTTGAGAAATATGGAATTGAACATCCAGCCCTTATCAAGAAATCTGATGGTGCAACTCTCTATATTACACGTGACTTGGCTGCAGCCCTTTACCGTAAAAACGAATACCAATTTGCTAAATCTATCTATGTCGTTGGTCAAGAACAATCTGCCCACTTTAAACAACTCAAAGCTGTCTTGCAAGAAATGGGATATGACTGGAGTGACGACATTACTCACGTTCCTTTTGGCTTGGTTACAAAAGAAGGGAAAAAACTCTCTACTCGTAAAGGAAATGTCATCTTGCTAGAGCCCACTGTTGCAGAGGCTATTAGTCGTGCCAAGGCCCAAATTGAAGCAAAAAATCCTGAATTGGAAAACAAAGACCAAGTAGCCCATGCTGTTGGGGTCGGAGCCATTAAATTCTATGACCTCAAGACCGACCGTACAAATGGATACGATTTCGACCTAGAAGCTATGGTATCCTTCGAGGGGGAAACTGGACCTTATGTACAATATGCCTACGCTCGTATCCAATCTATCTTACGCAAAGCCGATTTCAAACCAGAAACAGCTGGCAACTATAGCTTGAATGATGCCGAAAGTTGGGAAATCATCAAACTCATCCAAGACTTCCCACGTATTATCAACCGTGCGGCGGATAACTTTGAACCTTCTATCATTGCTAAATTTGCAGTTAGCCTGGCTCAAGCCTTTAACAAATACTATGCACATACGCGCATCTTGGATGAAAGCCCAGAACGCGACAGCCGTCTAGCTCTTAGCTACGCAACCGCAGTCGTTCTCAAAGAGGCCCTTTGCTTGCTTGGAGTAGAAGCGCCTGAGAAGATGTGATTCAGTACTAACAATTGGAACTAAAGTTCCCAATTGTTAGACGCTATCCGCTTGTATGCGGACTAGCTAACTGCTTCACTAGTAAAGAAACATAAATATTATCGATTTATGTTTCTTTACGTCGTAACCAGAGATACTTACCTAAACGCTTCACTAATTCACCAATCCAAATAATATTGATTCGGTTAGGCTCATGTCGTAATCTTTTAATTACTTGATTGTAAAGCAGTCTAAGTAACTGACGTTCAATCCTATACGAGCTTGGTTTTAGAAGCCTATCAAAAATCTTATCAAGTTTTGCTGACTGATTCTGCTATTTTAGGCCCACTGAATCAATTTATTCACTACTATTTCTTTATCATACAGGGAGATTTCCTATGAGCCAATATGCTTATATCCTCGTTGTAATTAGCTTGGTGTTCCTTTTTCTGCTCAATAAATACGAGAAGGAAAGATTGCAAAAGCTTTACCAAGAACAACTGTTGAAGGATGAAACATTTAGAGCTGACATCAAGGAGAAAATTCACACGACTGAAAATATCAATGATGTCATTGCATATATCAATAAAACTTATCATCTGGGAATGTTGCTATCAAAAGACATTACAGATCAATTGAAATAAACCTAGCTATTCTTTAAGGAATATCAAAACCGAGACTAAGAGTTTAATACTTAGGCTCGGTTTTTGTGTATTTTTCAAACAACAAAGCCACCACTCCCCAGCAATGCAAGTGCAAAATCCTCTAGAATATGATAGAATAATGGAAAGGACTCTATTAAGGAGGAAATCATGGAAAAACAAACCATCGCCGTCTTGGGGCCTGGTTCTTGGGGAACTGCCCTTTCACAAGTCTTAAATGACAATGGACACGAGGTACGTATTTGGGGAAATCTGCCTGAGCAAATCAATGAAATTAATACCTATCATACTAATAAGCACTACTTTAAAGATGTCGTTCTAGATAAAAATATCATTGCCTACACTGACTTAGCAGAGGCATTAAAAGATGTAGATGCGATTTTATTTGTTGTCCCAACAAAAGTGACACGACTTGTTGCCCAACAAGTTGCAAAAACCTTGGACCATAAGGCTATCATCATGCACGCATCAAAGGGATTAGAACCTGATAGCCATAAACGATTATCAACCATCCTTGAAGAAGAAATTCCTGAACATCTCCGCAGTGATATTGTCGTTGTTTCAGGTCCTAGTCATGCGGAAGAGACCATTGTGCGTGACCTAACTTTAATCACTGCTGCTTCTAAAGATTTACAAACAGCTCAATACGTGCAAGAACTCTTTAGTAATCACTACTTCCGACTTTATACCAATACGGATGTTATCGGGGTCGAAACCGCTGGTGCTCTTAAAAACATTATCGCTGTCGGGGCAGGAGCCTTACATGGTTTAGGATTTGGTGACAATGCTAAGGCAGCCATCATCGCTCGAGGTTTGGCAGAAATTACTCGCTTAGGGGTAGCACTCGGGGCTAATCCATTGACCTATAGCGGCTTATCTGGTGTGGGAGATTTGATCGTAACAGGAACCTCCATCCACTCTCGTAACTGGAGAGCTGGAGATGCCCTTGGTCGTGGAGAATCCCTAGCTGATATAGAAGCTAATATGGGCATGGTAATTGAAGGAATCTCAACGACTCGAGCAGCCTATGAACTAGCGCAAGAACTTGGAGTCTATATGCCCATTACACAGGCCATTTACCAAGTTATTTATCACGGAACCAGCATCAAAGATGCCATTTATGACATCATGAACAATGAATTTAAAGCAGAAAATGAGTGGTCTTAACTCTCTAAAGAAAGGATTCTTATGACATCAAAAGTTAGAAAGGCAGTCATCCCTGCCGCTGGACTCGGGACTCGATTTTTACCAGCAACCAAAGCACTTGCTAAAGAAATGTTGCCAATTGTAGACAAACCAACTATCCAGTTTATCGTGGAAGAGGCTCTCAAATCAGGTATTGAAGATATTCTGGTTGTCACTGGTAAATCAAAACGTTCTATTGAAGACCACTTTGACTCAAACTTTGAACTTGAGTACAATCTCAAAGAAAAAGGCAAAACGGATTTGTTAAAATTGGTAGATGAAGCAACTGGTATGCGCCTTCATTTCATCCGCCAAACTCACCCTCGCGGTCTTGGAGACGCTGTCCTACAAGCCAAAGCTTTTGTGGGGAATGAACCCTTCGTTGTTATGCTGGGCGATGACCTTATGGACATTACTAACGACAAGACTATCCCATTAACAAAACAACTGATGAATGATTACGAAAAGACACACGCATCAACCATTGCTGTTATGCCCGTACCACACGAAGACGTTTCATCATATGGAGTTATCGCTCCTCAAGGTGAAGGGATTAATGGTCTCTACAGTGTCGAAACTTTCGTTGAAAAACCAGCTCCAGAGGAGGCTCCAAGTGATCTAGCTATTATCGGTCGTTATCTGCTCACACCAGAAATTTTTGAGATCCTCGAAAAGCAAGCTCCCGGTGCTGGAAATGAAATCCAACTTACCGACGCTATTGATACACTTAATAAAACTCAACGTGTTTTCGCCCGCGAATTTACAGGAGCTCGTTACGACGTTGGCGATAAGTTTGGCTTTATGAAAACATCTATTGACTACGCCCTCAAACATCCACAAGTCAAAGATGACTTGAAAAATTACCTCATCCAACTGGGAAAAGAATTGGCTGAGAAGGAATAAAACTCTTCGAAAATCTCTTCAAACCACGTCAGCGTCGCCTTACCGTAGGTATGGTTACTGACTTCGTCAGTTCTATCTACAACCTCAAAGCAGTGCTTTGAGCAACCTGTGGCTAGCTTCCTAGTTTGCTCTTTGATTTTCATTGAGTATAAAACAAAAAAGATAAGGTTCAAAAAATGCCTTATCTTTTTTCATTACATAAATTTTCTTCCAGGTTCGTCACAACCCCATTCCCTTGTAGAAAAGCAGAACTGCGAGTCCTACGAATAACACTACCGCTCCTAACCTCTGGCTAACATTATACATCCGTCTTTCTCCTCTAACTGGAAAGATAACTGCTAGTAATGCTCCACCAACTGCACCTCCGATATGACCTGCTAGACTGATTCCTGGAATCAGAACACTTCCAATAATGTTAACCACAAAAAGTGTCAGATAGGATTGCCCCAACTGCTGGATATAAGGATTGCGAGTTGCATAGCGAAGAACAATAATCGCAGAAAATAGCCCATAGAGAGAAGTAGAAGCCCCTGCTGCTAAGGATGTGGGCCTAAATACAAAAACAAAGAGATTGCCCATCATTCCAGATAAGAGATAGAGAAAGAAAAACTTCTTGGATCCAAAAATTTCCTCTACTTGCCTACCAAGATAATAGAGCGAAAGCATATTAACAATGAAATGCTCCCACCCAATATGAACAAAAATAGCAGAGAAGAAACGCCAAATTTGCTCAGGAAAGAGGCGAATAGCTGGCCCATACATAGCTCCAAATTGAAATAAGGTATCCGCCCTGTCAAAGTTTCCACCTGCAGTCACCAGCATTAGTAGAAACACCAAAGCCGTCACTGAGAGGAAAAAACTCGTCACAGGGTAACGTCTATCAAAGATTTCCTTCATCAATCAGAACCTCCTCAACAGGAATATCATGGTTTTCAGGGATAAAGTCCTGAACTTGATAATGATAAACCGTACTCAAAGTATGGCCAGAAAAATGTTCCAGATAGCGGTCATAATAACCTCCGCCGTATCCAATCCGATAGCCTTCCGTCGTAAAAGCCAAACCAGGAACATGAATCAAATCAATCTGAGAAGCATCCACCACTTCCAAATCTCCCTGTGGCTCCAGTAATCCAAAGGAAGTTTTTACCAACTGTTGCGGATCATAGACCACAAAGTCCATTCGCCCCTTGGGATAGGTTTTGGGTATCAAAACCTTCTTGCCGTCCTTCAGCGCCTGCTCAATCAGTTCCTGCGTTTGAAACTCATGAGGAAAAGAGAGATAGGTTGCGATTGTATTTGCTTCTTGGTAGAAGGGGTGTTGTAAAAGTCCTTCTGTTAAAGCTTGGTCTATAGCCTGTTTTTGCTTTCTAGGTATAGCCTTCATTTCTTGCAAGACTTGCTTGCGTAATTCCGATTTCATAGACAAATCCTCTACTCTGCTGCCTTCTTTTTCAGGAAACTAGAAACCGCATCCACCCCAATGGCTAAGGCTTCTTCCTTGGGACTCATCTGAGGGTGATGAAGGGCGTAGGGACTATCGATACCTAGCCAGAACATAACGCCATCTACCTTCGAAAGGAGATAACCAAAGTCCTCGCCTGTCATAGCAGGCTCTATATCAATCAACTCGATTCCGTCTTTTTCTTCAAAGAAGTCCATCAGTTCACGTGCCAAGACTGGATTGTTCTCAACAGGCAAGTAACCCCCTTGTTTGAGTTCCACTTCGACTTCCATATCGAAGGCAGATGCAACTCCTTCTGCAACTGTTTTGACCCGCTTTTGCACCAAGAGACTCATGTCCTGTGTCAAGGCCCGAATAGTTCCATGCAAAAAGGCTGTATCTGTGATAACATTGTTGGTTGTTCCAGCTTGGAAAACTCCAAAGGTCACCACCGCTCCCTCGATTGGGTTGACATTGCGGCTGACCACCGACTGAACTTGGGTCACAAAGTAACTAGCAGCTACCAAGGCGTCATTTGCTTCATGCGGAAAGGCTGCGTGTCCCCCTTTTCCTTTGAAACGGATCTTCACCTCGCAAGTCCCTGCAAAGAGTGTATGAGTATTGGTCGCAATCTGTCCAACCTTCAAATCTGGTCGAACATGGAGGCCATAAAACTGGTCTGGCAACCAGTCTCCAAAAGCGCCATCCTCATACATGAGCATGCCACCAGCTTCATTTTCTTCAGCAGGCTGAAATAGGAAGAGTAGATTATTCTTAGGTTGCTCCTCAAGGGCGCGCTCAAGACAGCCCAAAGCAATGGTCATGTGGAAATCATGTCCACAAGCATGCATACGACCTTGGTGCTGAGAAGCGAAAGGAAATCCTGTTTGTTCAACGATAGGCAGACCATCAATATCTGTCCGCCAACCAATGGTCCGCTCTGGCTGACTTCCCTGCAAATAGACCAAAATACCTGTCCGCCAAGTACGAACTTGAACAAACTCCCTACCCGCAGTCAATTTCTCAATCACATCCAGCAAATAAGCATGAGTCTTGAACTCCTCCAAGCCAATCTCTGGAATCTGGTGCAAATCTCGTCTAGTCTGAATCAAATCTAACATCTATCTATCCTCCGATATAGCAGAAAGAGGCTGGAAGAAGGGTTCCGCCTCTTTATTACTTTTACAATTATAAGGTACGAAGCGCATCCTCTAGCGCTGTTTTTTGTTGGGTTTGGGCATCAATCTCTTTGATGATACGAGCTGGAACACCTGCTACTACTACGTTTTCTGGGACATCTTGGGTAACAATAGCTCCTGCTGCGACAACTGAACCACTACCGATTTGGACTCCTTCGATAACTACGGCATTGGCACCGATGAGAACATTGTCTCCAACACGGACTGGTTCTGCGCTAGCTGGCTCAATCACACCTGCAAGAACCGCACCTGCACCAACGTGACTGTTTTTCCCAACGATAGCACGTCCACCAAGGATAGCCCCCATGTCAATCATAGTTCCTGCACCAATTTCAGCACCGATATTGATGACCGCTCCCATCATGATAACAGCATTGTCACCAATTTCAACTTGATCACGAATAATAGCGCCTGGCTCGATACGAGCATTGATAGCACGTTTATCTAGCAAAGGAACTGCAGAATTACGAGCATCTTGCTCAACAACATAGTCTTGATTTTCTACCAAACCATCTAGAAGCGGAGCCACATCCTTCCAGTCTCCGAATAAGACATTCCCTAGTTTGACAACAGAGCTAGGTACAGCAGTTGTAAGTTGTCCCTCGAAGGTTACTTTAACACTGGTTTTCTTTTCAGCATTGGCGATAAATTGGATAATTTCTTGAGCGTTCATTTTTGTAGCAGTCATAGGCGCCTCCTAGTTCATTTTAATGATACCTATTCTACCAAAAAAGGCCTCAAATTTGAAGCCTTTTTGTTTGTTTTTAGGTATGATTTTTAGGGATGTGAGATAAAACGTGCTGTCGGTAAAAGCAAGCCCCTACCGATACAACCTAAAAACACTCTTCACAACTATCTCCCCGTGTTTTATTGACTATTCTAGTATAGCACACTTTTAGAATTAAGAAAAGACTTTTTATTTACTTTCTTTCGCTTCTTCTACCGATAGGAAAATCATGGGTAAAATAATCAGGGCCATAGCTAGAAGAAGGGACCAATCCACTACCAAGCCTAAAAATAAAACACTCAAAAGGGCAGAAGAGAGAGGTTCACTGGCACTAATAACAGAAACCACCAAGGGAGAAACCAAGGACACAGCCTTCATGGAAATGAAAAAGGCAAAAGCCGTCCCAAAGAAAGCGATAATGAGACAAATCAAGATACTCCAAATATCAGGAGTAAAGGAAAACTGATAAACCGGCGAGAGGACATTGCTAAATAAACCAGCCAAAATCATCCCCCACCCAACCGTGGGTACAAAACCATAACGCTTAGCAAAAGGTTGAGGTAAGATAACATTAAACATAACACCCATGGCACTCAGCAGACCCGTCACAAGTGCTAGTGGTGTCATGGATAACTGAGAGAGATCTCCCTTTGTCGCCATCAGGCAAACACCCAACATGGCAACCAAAACATAAAAAATAGCGCTTTTTGATGCTCGTTTTTGATAAACCAAGCGATTGTAAAAGAGGATAAAAACAGGACTGATAAACTGTAAAATAGTTGCAGTCGCTGCATTAGAATATTCTACGCAGAGGTAGAAAAAATACTGGACTGAAAAAATCCCTAAAATAGCATAGGCTAAAAAGGGCAAGTAATTTTTCTTGTCTCGCCAGATATCTAGCACTTGTGACTTTAATTGCATTGCAGACCAAACGAGCACAAGACTCCCTGCTAGTGTCAAACGCATAGAGGTAATCCAACCAGAAGACACCTGATAATGAGTAAAGAAATATTCTCCTAAAATTCCACAGATTCCCCATATTAAGCCAGATAGGAGCGAATAAATGGTTCCTTTAACAATCTTTTTCTGATACTGATTCATACCTTTATTGTAACACGAAAGGACAAAAGAAAAAAGTGGCAATCCATTGATTTGCCACTTCATTTAGCACAGTTCATAGAACTTATCGTCTCGTCCTTGAAGAAGAAGATCGTGTAGCGCTAGAGCTACTACTTGAACTGCTGGAGCTTGATGGAGTTGGTAGACTCCCCATAATGCTAGACCAAGCATTCTGATAATCCGCATCACTTCCACCAATAGCAAAGCGATAACTGGTCGCTGGCGCTCCTGCCTTATTAGCCCAATAGCTGGTAACAGTCGAACCTGTGACCTCTACCTCTTTCCCTTCAACAGAAACCTTCCCTGGTTTCTGGCCTGTTGATTTCAAGACTTCTGATTTTACTACACTAGGATCTAAAGCAAAGCGCTCGTTCCCCCAAATGCTTGGGGAGGCTTGCTGAATCGCATTTACCAGATGAGCCATGTAATTAGAGTTATTGGAATAACCTGCTCTACGTGACAATGAATGATTATCATCATGCCCAATCCAGCCACCTAGGGTTAATCTAGGTGTCGAAAGCATGAGCCACATATTTTCGTCTTGGTTGGTTGTACCAGTCTTCCCAATCCAATCTGCATTAGCCAGAGTAGGATTTAAAGAAGTCAGGTTCGTCTTGAAGGTTGTTGTCACACGAGAGGATAGAACTTCTCGCAACAAGCCCTGCATAATTGTCGCAGTAGCTTTTGAATAGACTTGAACCGGTTTATCCTGATACTCATACACCACTCTACCATCTGCTGCTTCAATTTTAGAAATCACATGTTTTTTATGATATAAACCATTATTTGCTAGAGTCTGATAGCCATTGGTATGCTGGGCAACTGTGACTTCAATACCACCACCCATTGGCAGGCTCTCAATACCGTACTCAGGAATCTCGTAACCCATCTTTTCCATATAACCCTTGACATCAACACCCTTTTCACGGAGCATACGATAAGTCCAGTAAGCAGGGATATTCCATGAATAGTTCAGAGCTTCTCCCAAGGTCATCATTCCTGTTCCCTTGCTATTAGCATACATAATCGGATTCCCATTAGCAAAGTTTGTTGGATAGTTAGATAGAATCGTTTCGCTTCCCATCAAGCCCTGATCAATAGCAATACCGTAGGCCAGCAAAGGTTTGGTAGTAGAAGCTGGTGAGCGTTTGGTATCAAAGGCATGATTGTTTTGATTTTCTTGGTAATTGCGACCACCTACAAAGCCTAGAATAGCACCTGTTTGGTTGTCCATCAGGACATTCCCTACTTCTACACGACCTGTTCCATCGTCTAAAAGATAGCCATAATCAGCAACCGCATTTTGCATGGCAGAATGAATTTTCTGGTCTATGGTAGTAGTAATCTTATAACCACCATTTTCAATTTCCTTGGCTGCCAAATCGCGATAAAACTTCTGAGTTGCCTCATTTTTCAACTCCTTAGCGGAGACATTGTCTCTCTGAGCTAGATAATCATACATACGTTCCTGAGCTTCTGCCAAGGCTGTAAAGTATAAATAGCCTCGTGACACACCTGTGACTGTAGCTGAAGGGAGAAAGTCCTGTTTAAGATTGTAATCCTTATATTGAGAATACTCGTCTTTGCTTAAGGCACCTGTACGATACATACTGTAAAGAACTGCCTTAGCCCGTCTCAAGCCTATTTCTAAGTCTTCATCACTCTTCAACTCTCCAGTATTTTCATAAGGAGAATAGGTAATGGGACTCTGTGGAAGTCCTGCTAAAAATGCTGCTTGAGGAACCGTCAACTGACTTGCATCTACACCGAAAATCCCCTCAGCTGCCTGCTGAGCTCCTGCAATATTCTGCCCCTTATTATTTCGGCCAAAGGGAGCCACATTGAGATATGTCGTTAAAATCTCATCCTTATTCATGGCACGTTCCAAGGCAAGAGCATCCACAATCTCTGTCGCCTTACGAGCCAAGGTCGGTGCATCCCCAACCACCTGCTGTTTAATCAGTTGCTGGGTCAAGGTTGACCCCCCGCTAGAGGAACCCAAACCTACAAATTTCCCCAAGGTCGCACGAATCACCGCCTTGGGCACTACACCCTTATGTTCTTTAAAGTGTTCGTCTTCCGTCGCAATGATAGCCTTCTTCAGATTTTCCGAAATTTGCTCAGATGAGATAGAAGTGCGCAACAAATCACTCTCTATGGAAGCAATCACCGTCCCATCCGCATAGGTAATCTCTGAAATAGAAGAGATGTCCTTGACCTGATGTACCAATTCTGCTGTCTGAGGCACCCGTACCTTGTCAAATAAGGCCACTCCGTACCCCAAAGCAATCCCAGCTCCCAACATTCCTCCTAGAAAACCGAGCACAAAGAGTAAGTTAAATAGGGCTTTTATACTCAGTAAAATAGCTGGAAAAATGGCCGGCTTCTCTAAGGATTTAGATTTTTGGACACTTGAGCCTTTCTTGCCAGGTCTAGCTGATTTTTTATTTTTTTGTTTTTGCTGGAAAAATTCCAGCATTTTTCGTTTTAATTCATTTACTTGATTTTGCATGGATTTCCTCACTCTATCTATTATACCACAAAAGGGAAACTTTCAATAAAATAGCCACTTTCTTCCCTATTCTGCTAGGCTATTGCCCAAGTTTGTGATACAATAGTTAGAAACAATAATTTTAAAAAGGAGAAAAGACACATGCACATTTTTGATGAGCTAAAAGAGCGTGGTTTGATATTTCAAACGACTGATGAAGAAGCTTTGCGTAAAGCCCTAGAAGAAGGTCACGTTTCTTATTATACTGGCTACGATCCAACTGCTGACAGCCTTCACCTAGGCCACCTTGTCGCAATCTTGACAAGTCGTCGCTTGCAACTAGCAGGTCACAAACCTTATGCGCTCGTTGGCGGTGCTACAGGTCTCATCGGAGATCCGTCCTTCAAAGATGCTGAACGTAGTCTCCAAACAAAAGACACAGTAGATGGCTGGGTCAAGTCTATCCAAGGACAACTTTCTCGTTTTCTTGACTTTGAAAATGGTGAAAATAAAGCTGTCATGGTCAACAACTACGACTGGTTTGGCAGCATCAGCTTCATTGATTTCCTCCGTGATATCGGAAAATACTTTACTGTCAACTACATGATGAGTAAAGAGTCTGTTAAAAAACGGATCGAAACAGGAATTTCTTACACTGAGTTTGCTTACCAAATCATGCAAGGTTACGACTTCTTCGTTCTTAACCAAGACCACAATGTGACGCTACAAATCGGTGGTTCTGACCAGTGGGGAAATATGACAGCTGGTACTGAATTGCTTCGTCGTAAAGCTGATAAGACTGGCCACGTTATCACTGTTCCATTGATCACAGATGCAACTGGTAAGAAATTTGGTAAATCAGAAGGAAACGCAGTCTGGCTCAATCCTGAAAAGACTTCTCCATACGAAATGTACCAATTTTGGATGAACGTTATGGACGCTGACGCTGTTCGCTTCTTGAAAATCTTTACTTTCTTGTCACTTGATGAGATTGAAGACATCCGTAAACAATTTGAAGCAGCGCCACACGAACGCTTGGCACAAAAAGTCTTGGCTCGTGAAGTCGTAACACTTGTTCACGGTGAAGAAGCCTACAAAGAAGCCCTCAACATCACTGAACAACTCTTTGCAGGAAACATCAAAAACCTTTCTGTTAAAGAGCTTAAACAAGGACTTCGTGGTGTACCAAACTACCAAGTACAAGCAGATGAAAATCACAATATCGTGGAACTGCTCGTCTCATCTGGTGTGGTTAACTCAAAACGCCAAGCCCGTGAAGACGTCCAAAACGGAGCTATCTACGTCAACGGTGACCGCATCCAAGACCTTGACTATGTCTTGACTGACGCAGATAAGTTAGAGAACGAACTGACTGTTATCCGTCGTGGTAAGAAAAAATACTTTGTATTGACTTACTAAACCGTTCAACATTTACCTATAAACAAAGGAGTTACCCTCGAGAAAGGTAACTCCTTTTTGCTGTTAATAACTTTCATCTATCTAGCCTTAATAGACAGGCTACGCAGTACAATGCGCAAGGTTGTTAGATTATGTAAGATAGAGAGATTTGAAGGACTGAGCCAATTAAATAAGCCAAAGCCAATCAAACTACTATTTACGACAACGGTATCTTGAATATTCTTCTTGATGAGTGTTTGCAAAGATGATGATAGCCAATCCAACTCTTGGAAGAAATCCAAACGATTATCTAACAATAAGATATCGCTCATCTGCTTAGAAATATCTGCACTCTCATTCATCACCACACCGATATCTGATAGGGTTAGAGCGGCTGAGTCATTCAATCCATCTCCAACCATCAAAATAGTGTGACCTGCTTTCTGCAGTTCCTCTACTAACTCAAATTTCCCATCAGGTTTCAAGTCTGTATAGACCTGATCAAAGGGCAAATCTTTGACTAATTCCTCTGTCCTAACCAGGGTGTCCCCTGTTGCTAGAATCAATTTTTTCCCTTGTGCCTTAAGTTTCTCCAAGGCCGCTTTTGCTTCTTTTCTCAAAGGAGTATGAATGCAGAACATTCCAATCAATTCATTCTGATAAGCCAAGAATAAGAGATTGTAGTGACTCTTGTACTCTTCAATTAAAGCATTTTGTTCTGAACTGATATGAATTTGCTCATCCTGCATCAAAACATAATTCCCAATAAGAACTGGTTGCCCATCTATATGAGATTTGATCCCCTTGCTTGCGATATATTGGAGTTTCCCATGCATTTCCTCATGTTCAATTCCCTCTATCTCAGCTTGCTTGACAATAGCATTAGCAATAGGATGATAAATGTGTTCCTCAAGACAGGCACTGATTCTGAGAATATCTTCCTCACTATAGTCCCCAAAAGGTAACACCTTTTCAACTATAGGATAACTAGTTGTGATTGTTCCAGTCTTATCAAATAAGAAGGTATCAACTTCCAGATATTTCTCCAGAACATCTCCATCCTTAATCACCATTTCACGGTTCAACCCCTCCTTGATAGCTGTTAAATAAGCTACAGGAGTAGAGATTTTCAAAGCGCAGGAGAAATCGACTAATAGGAAAGAAATAGCCTTAGAAAAAGAACCTGTTAATAGGTAAGTCAGACCAGCACCCAAGAAATTATATTTGACGACCTTATCCGCCATTTTGATGAAATAGCGTTGTTTCGTTTTCTTGTTTTCTTCAGATTTCTTCATCAACTCAATCAGTTGTAAAATCCGGCTGTTCATCTGATTATCGGTTACACGAATGCGCAACTCTCCAGTTTCTAATACTGTATTTGCACAAACCAAATCAGACTCTCTTTTTTCAACTGGAAAACTCTCTCCCGTCAAGGAACTTTCGTTGACCATACCTAAACCTGAAACTACTTGTCCATCAAACAGAATTTCATTTCCTTGAGATAAGATCAAGACATCTCCTATTTGAACATCGGAACTCTTGATACTAACAATCGTATCCCCCTGTACTAAGAATACGTCGCTCTCTTTTGCAAGAAGGCTTTGTTCTAAATCTGTTGCCGTTTTTTTCAAGGACCACTGATCTAAATGATTCCCCAAATCAAGCATAAACATGATATTGCTAGCCGTCTTGGATTGGTTCATAAACAAGGACAATAAAATCGCCGAACAGTCCAAGACCTCCATCGTTAGTTCCTTACGCGCTAGTGTTTGATAGGCTTCTCTAATATAGCCAAAAGCCTGATAACATGTCCATATATAGCGAATAGGATACGGCACAAAACTACGAAAAAGTACACGCTTAATCGCTGCACCTGAAACAATAGAATAAGCACTCTCTTCTCTACGAATGGGAAGAGTCATCAACTCAGAAACTTTCCCTTTATCAATTCTTTTTAAAAAGGCTTCTGCATTATCTAATACAGAAAAGCCTTCTTTTATGCGTAGAGTAAAGTGCTGTTGATCCATGTAAAACTGGATAGACTCAATCCCCTTTTCATCTCTCGCCAAGGAACGAAGATAGTCTTGAATATCCAAGGTGAGTGAAAAAGAAGATGATAGTCGGATATGTTGGTATCCTCTATGTAGCACTTTAAAAGACATATTATTCTCCTATAAGGCTATCTAATTGCTCTTCTTTTTTCTCTTGCTCGTACAAATATTTGGCATCTTGCAAGACATCGTCTCCATGTTGCTTCACAACAGAAACAGATGCATCTAGCTCGTCTTTCAATTTGTAAGCCTTAGCCAAAGCTTTAGAATAACCTTTTTTAGCTTCCTTACTTGCCAAGATTTTCAAACCAAGGGTACCAAATGCGACACCACCCAAAAAGAGTGATGATTTTTTCGCAACTTTTGCAACGGTTAATACTTCTTTTAACATACTTATTTCCTCCTTATCATTATTATATAGCAATTTAGATATAAAAGCAATTTCATTTTATAAATTGGAGAATTATACTCAATGAAAATCAAAGAGCAAACTAGGAAACTAGCCGCAGGCTGTACTTGAGTACGGCAAGGCGACGTTGACGTGGTTTGAATTTGATTTTCGAAGAGTATTAGTTTTATTTCTACTGAATCTCCCATCTACTTATTCCTAAAGTTGCTTTCATTTGCCTCTTTTGATACACTTAAACTATGAATACAAATCTCAAACCTAAACTTCAGCGTTTTGCTTCTGCGACTGCCTTTGCCTGTCCTATCTGTCAAGAAAATCTGACTCTGCTAGATACTAGTTTCAAGTGCTACAATCGCCATTCTTTTGACTTGGCGAAATTTGGCTATGTCAATCTGGCACCTCAAATTAAGCAATCGGCCAACTACGATAAGGAAAACTTTCAAAATCGTCAACAAATCCTAGAAGCTGGATTTTATCAAGCTATTCTAGAGGCTGTTTCTGATTTACTTGCAAACTCAAAAAATGCCAAAACCATTTTAGATATCGGTTGTGGCGAAGGTTTCTATTCTCGCAAACTCCAAGAAAGTCATCCTGATAAAACCTTCTATGCCTTTGATATCTCCAAAGATTCTGTCCAAATCGCTGCCAAGAGCGAACCCAACTGGGCAGTCAATTGGTTCGTTGGTGACTTAGCTCGTCTTCCTATAAAAGACGCCAGTATGGATATTTTACTTGATATCTTTTCCCCTGCCAATTACGGAGAATTTCGTCGCGTTTTATCTAAAGACGGTATTTTGATAAAGGTTATTCCAACTGAAAATCACCTCAAGGAAATCCGTCAAAGGGTACAGGACCAGCTGACAAACAAGGACTATTCCAACCAAGATATCAAAAATCATTTCCAAGAACACTTTACCATCCTATCTAGTCAAACTGCCTCTCTGACTAAGACTATTACAGCAGATCAGCTTCAAGCCCTACTCAGCATGACGCCCCTACTCTTTCACATCGACCAGAGCAAGATTGACTGGAGCCAACTGACAGAGATTACTATTGAAGCAGAGATACTTGTTGGAAAAGTACTGTAATTGGCACATAAAAAGAAACCGCATTTCAAGAAGATCTGCGGTTTTAAATTTCAATTTTTAAACTATCTATCCCAAAAGTCTAAAACATTTAAATCTTTTAGCTTCTCCATTTATTTTCGATTCGAAATAACAAACTTATCAATAAATAGCAAGTGATATAGGGCCAGTACCAAACCCCAAAGGCTACCACGAAAAGAGATTTCTTGATGATTGAGAGGAAACAAATCATGGTTACCTATATAGAGGCAGGTCAAAATGATAAATAAAATCCAAAATAAATCAGTCCATTTATATTTTGAAAAATATTTTTTCCACATAAAAACACCTTCTTTCCTACAATTATATTATAATACTTTGTGTAAGCGAATACAAGAAATATGAGGTAATCAACTACGAAGAAATATAAGGCTGAAGACAGTGAAAACCAGCATTTTAAGCGCTGGTTTACTGTTTTAAACTAGGTTTCTTACAAGCTTACTAACACTTAGCTTTTAAAAAAGTTAGTTTTTGAAGCGCTTGGATAAATAGAATCTAGAAAACAGAAAAAACTAAAAAGAATGTAGGGAAGTAAACCCTACATTCTTAAAATAACTTAGTACATAAATGATAATGCTGTCGCCGCCATCAATATTGCAAGAACTATTTTCCAAATTTTTTTATTTTTTCCAAAAATCTTATCAGGTAACAAGCTTATTACAAGAAAGGTAATAAACAACACCAATTTAAGTGTATATATCATAAAAACACCTTCTTTCCTACAATTATATTATAATACTTTGTGTAAGCGAATACAAGAAATATGAGGTAATCAACTACGAAGAAATATAAGGCTGAAGACAGTGAAAACCAGCATTTTAAGCGCTGGTTTATTGTTTTAAACTAGGTTTCTTACAAGCTTACTGACACTTAGCTTTAAAAAAAGTTAGTTTTTGAAGTTGATTAATTGTTAATTTTCCAAACTGTACTCTTTTTTTATTTTTCAACCCCCAATAACTAAGTGCAAGTAATGCTACAACCCAAGCAAAAGTGATTCCCAAACTGTCAAAATTCAACTTGAAATCTGGTTTATTAAAGAAATCTACATAGACTCCTAAGAAAGTTGTATCCATAAATTTCTTGATCTCTGAGCTAACTTGAGAAAACATCGGCAAGAATGAGAGACCAAGCATTGGAATCAAACCATAAACCTGAGCCTGAGTTTGTGTCTCTGAAATAGCTCCAATCACTAAATTTAAGAGGATTGTACATAATGCTACCAGAGAAGCTACTACAAGGTATACAGGATAATCTTTTGCGAAATCCACTTCAACCATAATAGGGAAGGAAATAACTGAAGCCAAGGCAAAGATTACAGGATAAAACAACACGGAAACAAGATATTCTCCACGGCGAACTCCGCTTAAAATGAGTGTTTTAAAAATTCTTTTTTCTTTTTCCTCTGCAATAGAGTTTGAAATCATTGACCCAGAAGAAAATGAGAATGCCATTGTTAAAGAACTAAACAATAGTGTTTTCCCTTGAGTGCCATCTGTATTCATAAAATTTTGGAAGAGTAGAACCATAAAGAATGGGAATACTACCTGTACCAAAGTGTTTTTGTTTGTTAATAATACTTGTGTCCTCAACCAGATAAGGGCTAAAATTCTCTTAAACATCTAATTTTTCTCCTGTCAATTTAATAAAAATATCTTCTAAAGTTGGTTCACATGAGTGAATCGTCATCATTTTTTTATAATCTTCTTGCTGCAAGTCTTCAAAGCGCACTACCTTTTTAGTAAAATCACTATAGGTTACTGCAACATTCTTTTCCGTGTTGTATTTTTGGATAATTTCGCCTGGGCTTCCTTGTTCAATAAGATCACCTTTATTCAAAAGAGCTAGGTTATCACATAATAAAGTCGCCTCATTCATATCATGAGTAGTTAAGAAAATGGTTGTTCCTCTTTCCTTTAACTCCTGTAGTAATTTGTGAATCTTCTTTGAGGTAGTGGGATCTAACCCACTTGTAGGTTCATCTAAAAATAGAACTTTAGGATAATTGATTAAAGCACGAGCTAAAAGCATTCGTTGACGCATTCCTGTAGAAAGTTTCTCAGCTGGAGTGTCTTTACTATCATACAGACCAACTTGTTTTAGAATTTCTTCAATTCGAGATTTTGAAACTCCGTATAGTCTTGCAAATAGTAACAAGTTATTGTACAAACTTAATTTTTCGTAATAACCACTTGTGTCACCTACTAAACCTAACTCTTCAAAATCTGACGGAAGTAATTTTTGAGAATCTTTCCCTAATAATTCTGTCTTTCCGCTGTTAGCCTGTAGCTGTCCTGTCAGAATATTGATCATTGTTGTCTTCCCTGAACCAGATGGACCTAGGAATCCAAAAATTTCTCCTTCGTTTATTGAAAAACTAATTTGATTTAAAGCAATATTATCTCCAAATCGCTTTGTAACTCTTTCTACCTTAATCATTT
Source organism: Streptococcus mitis (assembly GCA_963515655.1). Taxonomy (GTDB): domain Bacteria; phylum Bacillota; class Bacilli; order Lactobacillales; family Streptococcaceae; genus Streptococcus; species Streptococcus mitis_DP. Next base: position 24,300 of record CAUPZW010000014.1, on the reverse strand, counting down.
TATTACCTCTTTCTAATGATAAATTGTATTTTAGAAACTTCACTCACTCCCATCGGTTATGTCAACAACTCTAATTCTAGGCTTTAAGTTGGAGTCCATTTTGATTTCTCTCATTTCATTTGGAAGTAAGAGAACTAATTTTAGCAACTTCTCATCAAGTGTTACTTTACATAGTCGTCTGCTATCTAGACTATTTTTGATAATCAGATAGTCCTTCTTGACAAACTTTTCATCCATATAATAGTCAATTGTTTTTACCATATTTTCCTCCCGCTTGCTAATCTACATCCCGTTAAATAGAAATGTTTCTAGCATTGCGTTCTGCTTAACTTATTTACAATAACAGTATATCCCTTACGAGAGTAAAAAAACAGGACATAAATGTCCACTGACATTTATGTCCTGTTTTTAAATTGAAATTATGGAAAATCCTTATTTTTTTCCTCTATCACTCGATTTTTAAAATTCATGTCATTCAAAAATTCTGCTCCGTTAATAACTTTTTCATAGTATTGTAGGGCTTTTTCTTTATCTTTTTCTCCGTATAAGTAATATTTTGCTTCAATGAAGTCTACAGTTGGTTTTAAACTAGTATCTCCGATGTCAATCATAATTTCTCTTAAAATGCTCAATATTTCAGGAATAAATTCATGATAATTAATGTCAAGCTGATAAAGGACTAAACCTATTAGTACTCTTTGAAGCAAATGAATATAGTTTGTATCATCATAATTTGTTTGAGATACAATATTTAGACAAACTTTGTTTAAAGTTACTTCATCTCGTTCTGCATTAACAGCTAAAGATAAAAAATACAAGTACAATAGTAGTAGATCATTTGTCGAATATTCTGTTCGCAACATTGTTTGCTCAAAATACTCCTCAATTAAACCTTCCCCATATTCAGCGTTTTCAGAAACATATACATCATCAATAGCTTGTAGAACCTCAACTGCTACTTGCTCATCCTCAGGAAGTTGGTCATAAAAGCGTTCCTGAATTTCCTCAAAGATTTCCTCACGTTGACGGATTTTTTCTTCATCTCCATGAATAGATTGACGAATCAATTTTGTTTTTAGTTTTAAATACTCCTTAGGAACAATTAACAATCCCTCGTCAATTAACTGAGACATCGGAACCTCTAACACTTCAGCTATATAGTCTAGTTTAGCTAAACTGGGCAAGTTATTTCCAGTTTCAATTCGACCTAACTGACGAACAGTAAGTTCTTTTTCATCTCCACAAAAGGCTTCCCTACTCAATCCCCTTTCAGTCCGTAAGGTACGAATTCGTTTCCCGATTTCTAAATTTTTCATCTTATTCCTCTGTAAATAGTCTTTTGCACATAAAAATAAAAGTAGTTACGCTATTGATTATCATCTATTATTTCAAATATATTAAATTCTTACTAACAAAGCTCCCCATATTGCCTATCAGCATCCCTTCATAATGAACAAAGAGTTTTTTTACATATCAGGAAACTCTTCTTTCATCTCCTCTATCACTCGATTTTTGAAATTCATATCATTAAAAAATTCTGCCCCATTGATAGCTTTTTCATAGTATTGTAGGGCTTTTTCTTTATCTTTTTCCCCGTATAGGTAATATTTGGCTTCTAAGTAGTCTACCGTTGGTTTTAAGTTTGAATCTTGAATTTCCATCATAATTTCTCTTAGAAAATTAAAAATGACAGAGATATCTTCGTAGTATTCGTTCCTCAATTGATACAACAGTATTGCAATTAACACTCTTTGTAACAGATGCATGTAAGTATTATCTGAACAGTCAATTATGGTCACGATGTTATTTCTTACTTTTTTTAAAACGTCATCATTTCGTTTAAAACTAATAGCATTTGATAAAAAATATAAATATAAGATCAATAAATCATTTACAGAATACTCCGTTTGTAGTAAAGTTTGATTGAAATATTCCTCAATCAAGCCCTCTCCAAATTCAGCATTTTCAGAAACATATACATCATCAATGGCTTGTAGAACTTCAACTGCTACTTGTTCATCCTCAGGCAGTTGGTCATAAAAGCATTCTTGAATTTCTTCAAAAATAACCTCACGTTGGTGGATTTTTTCTTCATCTCCATGAATAGATTGACGAATCAATTTTGTTTTTAGTTTTAAATATTCTTTAGGAACAATTAACAAGCTTTCATCAATTAACTGAGATATTGAAACTCCTAACACTCCAGCTATATAGTCTAGTTTGGCTAAGCTGGGCAAGTTATTTCCTGTTTCAATTCGACCCAACTGACGAACAGTCAGTTCTTTTTCATCTCCACAAAAAGCTTCCCTACTCAATCCTTTTTCAGTCCGTAAGGTACGAATTCGTTTTCCAATCTCTAAATTACTCATAATAAGCCTCTTCAAATTCTAATTTGATAGTCAAATAACTACTTGTATACGTTTCCATTTTAACACACTTTCCTACAATTTTCAGATAAAAATAATGATAACTAATAGATGTAAGCCATAACTCTGTATAGATGCTCCATTTCAATAAAGTATCTGAGGTATATTTCTACTCAAGCATTCAAAAAAGCGAATTTCAATCGAAATTCGCTTCATAGGAAAGTGTATTAGTATAAATCTTGTATCTTAGTTCAAGTGCCAGATATCTTCGTTATACTGAGCGATTGTACGGTCAGATGAGAAGAATCCTGCTTTAGCAATGTTAACGATGACTTTATCCAACCATGCGTCACGGTCTTCGTAGTCAGCAAGCATTTGCTCTTTGACTTTGATGTAGTCTTCCAAGTCAAGAAGAGTCATGAACCAGTCTTTGTTGATCAATTCATTGTAAAGACGTTCCAAGCGCTCTTTGTTTCCAGCTGCAAGAACTGCATCGCTAACGATGAAGTCAACCAATGGTTTGATAGCTTCACGAGCGTAGAATTCGCTTGATTTGTAAGCTGCTTTTGCGTAAAGGTCGATAACAGTTTCTGAATCTTCACCGAAGATGTAGATGTTTTCGTCGCCAACCAACTCAGCGATTTCCACGTTAGCACCGTCCATAGTACCAAGAGTCAAAGCTCCGTTCAACATGAATTTCATGTTACCAGTACCTGAAGCTTCTTTAGAAGCAAGTGAGATTTGTTCTGAGATATCACATGCTGGGATAAGGAAGCTTGCTGCAGTAACGTTGTAGTTTTCAACCATAACAACTTGCAAGTGTGGAGCTACTGCTGGATCGTTAGCAATAACCTCTGACATGCAAAGGATCAAGTGGATGATGTCTTGAGCGATTGTGTAGGCTGGAGCTGCTTTACCACCAAAGAAGATTGTGATTGGGCGAGCAGGGATGTTACCAGCTTTAATGTCAAGGTATTTGTGAATTACGTACAAAGCGTTCATTTGTTGGCGTTTGTACTCGTGAAGACGTTTGATTTGGATATCAAAGATAGAGTTTGGATTGATTTCCACACCTTGGTGTTCTTTCAAGTGACGAGCCAATTTACGTTTGTTGTGAGCCTTGATACTTTCCAATTTTTCTTTAACAGCAGCCTTGTCTTCGTAAGACAAGAGTTTTTCAAGCTCATCTGCTTCATGGTGCCAACCATGTCCAAGAATCTCATCCAAGTAGTGAGACAAGCTTGGGTTAGCATGCATGAGCCAACGACGGAAAGTGATACCGTTTGTTTTGTTGTTGAATTTTTCTGGGTAAAGATCGTAGAAAGCTTTCAACTCAGAATTTTTCAAGATTTCAGTATGAAGTGCTGCAACCCCGTTAACGCTGTATCCGTAGTGGATATCCATGTGGGCCATGTGAACACGTCCGCTCTCATCGATAATTTGAACAGCTGGATCTTTGTATTCTGCTTTCACACGACGATCCAATTCTTCGATGATTGGTACCAAGTGAGGAACCACTTCTTGCAAGAATTCAAGAGGCCATTTTTCAAGGGCTTCAGCAAGGATTGTGTGGTTAGTGTAGGCAGTCATGCTACGAACGATTGAGATTGCTTCGTCAAGTTCGATACCACGAGCAGTCAAAAGACGGATCAATTCAGGAATAACCATTGATGGGTGAGTATCGTTGATTTGTACAACTGCGTAGTCAGCAAGGTCATGCAAGTTGCTTCCTTTTTCGATTGCTTCTTCGATGATCAATTGCGCACCGTTTGAAACCATGAAGTATTGTTGGAAGATACGGAGCAATTCACCTTGACGGTCACTATCATCTGGGTAAAGGAAAAGAGTCAAGTTGCGAGCGATGTCTGTTTTATCAAAGTTGATACCGTCTTTAATGATTGAAGAATCAACTGAATCCAAGTCAAACAAACGCAAGCGGTTCTTAGTTTCTGTCTTGTAACCAGGTACATCAAGATCATAAAGAGTTGATGTCAATGTGAAGTGAGCAAATGGCACTTGGTAGCTACGGCTTGAGCGAACCAACCAGTTTTGATCTGTCAACCATGCGTTTGGAATTGTTTCTTGTTGGTTGTTTTTAAGAACTTGTTGGAAAAGACCATAGTGGTAGTTAAGACCAACACCGTCACCGTTCAAACCAAGAGTCGCAATTGAGTCGATAAAGCAGGCAGCCAAACGTCCCAAACCACCATTACCAAGAGATGGTTCCAATTCAACTTCTTCAACTTCAATCAAGTCTTTACCTGCAGCTGCAAGTTCTTTTTTGACATCGTCGTAAAGACCAAGGTTGATCAAGTTGTTTGACAAAAGTTTACCAATCAAGAACTCAGCTGAGATGTAGTAAACTTTTTTCTTACCAGTGTTGACTGGTTTTTGGCTGCTAGCAAGCTTGCTGTAGTTAAGAAGAGCAAGGTAAAGCTCTTCATTGCTACATTCTGCAATGGTTTTATTGTAACGATTTTGTACAAATTCTTGTAGTGATAACATGTTTAAGGTGTCTCCTGATATTGTATTATTTCTTTAATTCTACCAAATTTTCATTGATTCGGCGATAGATTGTTGTCAAGTCAAGCAAGCCTTCCTCGACAGCTGGTGTCAATTGATCTTCAGTCATACGCCAAGACCAGTTTCCACCAAGGGTAGATGGGAAGTTCATACGAGCTGCCTCATCCAATTCTAGCAAATCTTGCATAGTCGCAATTGCCATGAAGCTAACTGATGAAAAGACGGTACGAAGCATAGCATGTGGCACTGTTTCATATTCTTTACGGTTAGTGTAGCGAGCCATGTATTCACGAGTCGCATCATCGATCTCGTTACGGTACCAACCAAGAACCGTATTGTTATCGTGTGTTCCTGTGTACATAACTGAGTTAGCAGGTGCCAAGTGTGGGCTATCGATGCTTTCGTCTTCTGGGTTGAAAGCAAATTGAAGAATCTTCATTCCTGGGAAGCCAGTACGTTCACGCAATTCGATAACTTCGTCTGTCATGAAACCAAGGTCTTCTGCGATGATGTTTAGCTCACCAAGCTCTTCCTTAACGGCTGCAAAAAGCTTGTAGCCAGGACCTTTCACCCATTCACCAGGTGCTGCTGTATCAGAACCAGCAGGGATTTCCCAGTAAGATTCGAAACCACGGAAGTGGTCGATACGAACGATATCGTAGATTTTGAAGCTTTCACGCAAGCGTTCAATCCACCATTTGTAACCATCTTTGTCCATTGCTTCCCAGTCATAGATTGGGTTACCCCAAAGCTGACCAGTTGCAGAAAACTCATCTGGTGGGCATCCTGCGATGCAAGTCGCCTTACCGTTGACATCTGTCTTGAAGAGATGTGGATTTGCCCACATATCGCTTGAATCTTCCGCTACGTAGATTGGCATGTCCCCAACGATTTCGATGTGGTTGTCGTTAGCGTAAGCTTTCAATTTCAACCATTGTTGGAAGAAGAAGTATTGAGTCACACGGTGGTAAACCAACTTGTCTGCCAATTTTTCACGGTAGCTTTCAAGTGCTGAAGCTTTACGAGCACGAGCATCTGCATCTGGCCACTCAGTCCAAGCAAGATTGTCAAAATTCTCTTTGATAGCCATATACTCTGCAAAGAGTTCAAGCCATGATTGGTTGTCTTGAGCAAATTTCTCAAAATCTTTAACATCTCCTACTTCCAAGAAACGTTTTACCGCTTTTTCTAAAAGAGGACGACGTGCATAGTAGATTTTCGCATAATCAACTTCAGACGCATCGCTACCAAAGTCAACCCCTTCAAGGTCACTTGCTTGCAACAAACCTTGTTCCACCAAGATATCTAAATCGATAAAATGAGTGTTCCCTGCGAAGGCTGAGAAAGATTGGTAAGGAGAGTCTCCGTAACTAGTTGTTCCTAGTGGAAGGATTTGCCAGTAACGTTGTTTTGTGCGAACCAAAAAATCAACGAAGTCGTAAGCACTTTTACCAAATGATCCGATTCCGTATGCTCCTGGAAGAGAAGAAATGTGCATCAACACACCACTTTGACGTTTTTTCATAATAAGCACCTCATGTGTTTATAGTTAGATATTACATTTTTACGAACGCAAACGTTTGCGCTACTATCAGTATATCGCATTTTCTTGATAAATGCAAGCGGTTTTAAATAACTTTTTTGATTATTTTTTAAAAATTTTTCTTCTTACTAGTATATATATCCTTTCAGGAAACAAACAAAATAGGAATAAGGATTTCACTTATCTTACTTAAGCAAACTTAAGCAAAAATAAAGTGAGAATCCTCTCTGCTTTCCATTTGTAAATTAGGCAATCGTTTTCTCAACTTTTTTAAATTTGAAACAAAACCGATTTTTAAGATTTTCTACTATTTATACGACGATTAAGCGTTTACCATTTTCTACAATTTTTTTATTTTTTTATAAAAAACACTTGCAACCGCTTTCTGATTGTGTTATACTAGTCCCATAAAGGAAAACGTTTGCGTTTCCTCATTATAAAATTTGTTATTCTTTAGGAGGAATACACTATGTCATCTAAATTCATGAAGAGCGCTGCTGTGCTTGGAACTGTTACACTTGCTAGCTTGCTTTTGGTAGCTTGCGGAAGCAAAACTGCTGATAAGCCTGCTGATACTGGTTCATCCGAAGCGAAAGAACTCACTTTCTACGTTGAAGACCAATATAAAGCTTTTGCTGAATCAGCTGCAAAAGCTTACGAAAAAGAAGCTGGCGTAAAAGTTACCATCAAAACAGGAGACCAAATGGGTGGGCTTGACAAACTTTCTCTTGACAACCAATCAGGTCAAGCTGCTGACGTTATGATGGCTCCATACGACCGTGTAGGTAGCCTTGGTACTGACGGACAACTTTCAGAAGTTAAATTGAGCGACGGCGCTAAAACAGATGATAAAACTAAATCTCTTGTAACAGCTGCTGACGGTAAAGTTTACGGTGCTCCTGCCGTTATCGAGTCACTTGTTATGTACTACAACAAAGACTTGGTAAAAGAAGCTCCAAAAACATTTGCTGACTTGGAAAACCTTGCTAAAGATAGCAAATACGCATTCGCTGGAGAAGATGGAAAAACTTCTGCTTTCCTAGCTGACTGGACAAACTTCTACTATGCATACGGACTTCTTGCTGGTAACGGTGCTTACGTATTCGGACAAAACGGTAAAGACGCTAAAGACATCGGTCTTGCAAACGACGGTTCTATCACAGGTGTCAACTACGCTAAATCTTGGTATGAAAAATGGCCTAAAGGTATGCAAGATACTGAAGGTGCTGGAAACTTAATCCAAACTCAATTCCAAGAAGGTAAAACAGCTGCTATCATCGACGGACCTTGGAAAGCTCAAGCCTTTAAAGATGCTAAAGTAAACTACGGTGTTGCAACTATCCCAACTCTTCCAAACGGAAAAGACTACGCAGCATTCGGTGGTGGTAAAGCTTGGATCATCCCATCAAGCACTAAAAACCTTGAAGGCGCACAAAAATTTGTAGACTTCCTTGTTTCAACTGAACAACAAAAAGCCTTCTACGATAAGACTAACGAAATCCCAGCTAACGCTGAAGCACGTTCATACGCTGAAGGTAAAAACGATGAGTTGACAACAGCTGTTATCAAACAGTTCAAGAACGCTCAACCAATGCCAAACATCTCTCAAATGTCTGCAGTTTGGGAACCAGCTGCTAACATGCTCTTTGACTCTGTAAGTGGTAAGAAAGATGCTAAAACAGCTGCTAACGATGCTGTAACATTGATCAAAGAAACAATCAAACAAAAATTTGGTGAATAAAAAATTTGTTCAAGGGGGGTGGAATTCAAATCCCCCTTTGAATTTATCAATAGAAAACATATATAGTTTGGGTTTTAATTAGAAACCAGTATCCTATGAAAGGAGTTATTATGGAAAAGCAACAACCTAGTAAAGCAGCCCTGCTGTCTATCATTCCTGGGTTAGGACAGATTTACAATAAGCAAAAAGCCAAAGGTTTTATCTTCCTTGGTGTAACCCTTGTCTTCGTCCTTTATTTCCTAGCACTTGCAGCCCCTGAATTGAGCAATCTCATTACTCTTGGTGACAAACCAGGTCGTGATAATTCCCTCTTCATGCTGATTCGCGGTGCCTTCCATTTAATCTTTGTAGTCGTTTATGTGCTCTTTTATTTCGCAAATATCAAAGATGCACATACAATCGCAAAACGCATTAACAATGGTATTCCAGTTCCACGTAGCCTCAAAGATATGATCAAAGGAATCTATGAAAATGGTTTCCCTTACCTCTTGATCATTCCATCTTATGTTGCCATGACTTTCGCGATTATCTTCCCAGTTATCGTAACCTTGATGATCGCCTTTACTAACTATGACTTCCAACACTTACCACCAAACAAATTGTTGGACTGGGTTGGTTTAACCAACTTTACGAACATCTGGAGTTTGAGTACCTTCCGTTCTGCCTTCGGTGCCGTTCTTTCTTGGACTATCATCTGGGCTTTGGCTGCCTCAACTTTACAAATCGTCATCGGTATCTTCACAGCTATCATTGCTAACCAACCATTTATCAAAGGAAAACGTATCTTTGGTGTTATTTTCCTTCTTCCTTGGGCTGTTCCAGCCTTCATCACTATCTTGACATTCTCAAATATGTTTAACGATAGTGTCGGAGCCATCAACACTCAAGTATTGCCAATCTTGGCTAAATTCCTTCCTTTCCTTGATGGTGCTCTTATTCCTTGGAAAACAGACCCAACTTGGACTAAGATTGCCTTGATTATGATGCAAGGTTGGCTTGGATTCCCATACATCTACGTTTTGACTTTGGGTATCTTGCAATCTATTCCTAACGACCTTTACGAAGCAGCTTATATTGACGGTGCCAATGCTTGGCAAAAATTCCGCAACATCACTTTCCCAATGATCTTGGCCGTTGCGGCACCTACTTTGATTAGCCAATACACCTTCAACTTTAACAACTTCTCTATCATGTACCTCTTCAACGCTGGAGGACCTGGTAGTGTCGGTGGTGGAGCTGGTTCAACCGATATCTTGATTTCATGGATTTACCGTTTGACAACAGGTACATCTCCTCAATACTCTATGGCGGCAGCTGTTACCTTGATTATCTCTATCATTGTCATCTCAATCTCTATGATCGCATTCAAGAAACTACACGCATTTGATATGGAGGACGTCTAAGATGAATAACTCAATCAAACTCAAACGTAGACTGACTCAAACCCTCACTTACCTCTACTTGATTGGTCTTTCAATTGTGATTATCTATCCACTTTTGATTACTATTATGTCAGCCTTCAAGACTGGTAACGTAGTAGCTTTTAAACTAGATGCTAACGTCGACTTTAGCTTTGCCAACTTCCAAGGGCTCTTCTCTGAAACCTTGTACGGCACTTGGTACCTCAACACTTTGATTATCGCCTTGATTACAATGGCTGTCCAAACAAGTATCATCGTACTTGCTGGTTATGCCTACAGCCGTTACAACTTCTTGGCTCGTAAACAAAGTTTGGTCTTCTTCTTGATTATCCAAATGGTGCCAACCATGGCCGCTTTGACAGCCTTCTTCGTTATGGCACTTATGTTGAATGCCCTTAACCACAGCTGGTTCCTCATCTTCCTCTACGTTGGTGGTGGTATCCCGATGAATGCTTGGCTCATGAAAGGCTACTTCGATACAGTGCCAATGTCTCTAGACGAATCTGCAAAACTAGACGGTGCAGGACACTTCCGCCGCTTCTGGCAAATTGTTCTTCCACTTGTTCGCCCAATGGTTGCCGTACAAGCCCTCTGGGCCTTCATGGGACCTTTCGGGGACTACATCCTCTCTAGTTTCTTGCTTCGTGAGAAAGAATACTTTACTGTTGCCGTAGGTCTCCAAACCTTCGTTAGCAATGTGAAAAACTTGAAGATTGCCTACTTCTCAGCAGGTGCTATCCTCATCGCCCTTCCAATCTGTATTCTCTTCTTCTTCCTACAAAAGAACTTTGTTTCAGGACTTACAAGTGGTGGCGACAAGGGGTAATATACCCCCGCCACCCTTTTTCATTTTGGAGCTTGTGACTATAAAAATATCCTTGTAGCAAGCAATTTGTCTCCTAGACTTGAAATAAAGCACATTTCTCTATATAATAATACTCATATAGAAAACACCTTTTAGAAAGATACAAATGCTTCCATATCCATTTTCTTATTTTTCAAGTATTTGGGGATTTCGTAAGCCCCTGTCCAAACGTTTCGGGCTCAACTGGTTTCAACTGCTCTTTACCAGTATCTTCCTTATCAGCTTGTCCATGGTACCCATTGCCATCCAAAACAGCTCCCAGGAAACTTATCCGCTAGAAACCTTTATCGATAATGTCTATGAACCTCTGACAGATGAGGTTGTTCAGAATCTCTCTGAACATGCTGCAATTGTTGATGGCAAATTAACATATACTGGAACAGCTAGTCAAGAGCCTTCTCTTGTGATCGGTCCAAGCAAAAGCAAGGAATTACCTAAAGGCTTGCAACTGCATTTCGATACGAATGAGCTTGTCATCAGCAAGGAAAGTAAAGAACTGACCCGCATCTCTTACCGAGCGATTGAGACTGAGAGTTTCAAAAGCAAGGACAGCTTGACCCAAGCAATTTCCAAAGACTGGTACCAGCAGAATCGTGTCTATATCAGTCTCTTCCTAGTTCTCGGTGCGAGCTTCCTCTTTGGTTTGAATTTCTTCATTGTCTCTCTAGGAGCTAGTCTTCTCCTTTATATCACTAAGAAATCACGCCTCTTTTCATTTAGAACCTTTAAAGAGTGCTACCATTTTATCTTGAACTGTTTAGGATTACCAACTCTGATTACGCTTATTTTGGGATTATTTGGCCAAAATATGACAACTCTCATCACTGTACAAAACATTCTTTTTGTTCTATATCTGGTCACTATCTTTTATAAAACGCATTTCCGTGATCCAGATTACCATAAATAGGAGATTTTTATGCCCGTTACGATTAAAGACGTGGCCAAGGCTGCTGGTGTTTCGCCTTCAACCGTAACCCGTGTTATTCAAAATAAATCAACCATTAGCGACGAAACGAAAAAACGCGTTCGCAAGGCTATGAAGGAACTCAATTACCACCCCAACCTCAACGCTCGTAGTTTGGTAAGCAGTTATACCCAAGTTATCGGCTTGGTCCTTCCCGACGACTCAGACGCCTTCTATCAAAATCCTTTCTTCCCATCTGTCCTCCGTGGTATTGCCCAAGTCGCTTCTGAAAACCACTATGCTATTCAGATTGCAACAGGGAAAGATGAAAAAGAGCGTCTTAAAGCTATTTCACAGATGGTTTACGGCAAACGTGTGGATGGTTTGATCTTCCTTTATGCCGAAGAGGAAGATCCCTTGGTCAAATTGGTAGCTGAAGAGCAGTTCCCCTTCCTCATTCTAGGAAAATCCATTTCACCCTTTATCCCTCTTGTCGATAATGACAATGTCCAAGCTGGTTTTGATGCAACCGAATATTTCATCAAAAAAGGATGTAAACGAATTGCCTTTATCGGAGGTGCTAAGAAACTTTTCGTTACACAAGACCGTCTAACTGGTTACGAATCTGCGCTCAAGCAATACCAACTGCCTATTGATGGAAATTTAACCTATTTTGCAACGGAGTTCCTAGAAGAAAAAGGGTATCAATTTAGCAAGCTCCTCTTTCAGCATGATCCACAAATCGATGCTATCATCACAACCGATAGTCTCCTAGCTGAAGGGGTCTGTGATTATATCACAAAGCACCAACTGGATGTCCCTGTTCTCAGCTTTGACTCGGTCAATCCCAAGCTCAACTTGGTAGCCTATGTCGATATCAATAGTTTAGAGCTTGGTCGTGTTTCCCTTGAAACTATTCTCCAGATTATTAATGATAATAAAAACAATAAGCAAATTTGTTACCGTCAGTTGATTGCCCACAAAATTATCGAAAAATAAAAACCAGCTCACGCTGGTTTTTTTAGTCATTATACTCAATGAAAATCAAAGAGCAAACTAGGAAGCTAGCCGCAGGTTGCTCAAAGCACAGCTTTGAGGTTGCAGATAAAGCTGACGCGGTTTGAAGAGATTTTCGAAGAGTATTAATTATCTGTTTCAACGAATCGTCCCAGAATATGAACATTCTCCGATACCGATACAAAGGCACTTGGATCGACTTGTTTCATAATGAGTTTAAATTCATTAAACTCTGCACGTGTAATGACAGTGATTAAAACTGCCTTTTTCTCGTGATTATAGGTTCCTTCTGCATCGTGGATCATAGTTGCTCCGCGGTGCAATTTTTTATGGATTTTTTCAATTACCTTGTCTGGATGATTGGTCACAATCATAGCCTGCATCCGTTTTTGCTTGGTAAAGACAGCGTCTGTTACACGGCTAGAGACAAAGATGGTAATCATAGAGTAGAGAGCGTATTTCCAACCAAAGGTCAAACCTGCTATCAGCATGATAGTCCCATTGACCAAGAAAGAAATACTACCGACATTCTTACCCGTTTTCTTGCGAATAGTCAGACTGACAATATCCGTCCCACCACTGGAGATGTTGTTTCGAAGAGCAAAACCAATCCCCAAGCCCATGACAACACCCCCAAAAAGGGCATTGATAATAGGATCCTCAGTCAAAGTCGCTACAGGCACAAACTGAATAAAGAAGGAACTCATGGACACCGTGATAAAGGTAAAAACCGTGAACTTATGCCCAATCTGATACCAAGCTAAAACCATCAAAGGAAAATTAATAGCGTAGAAAGCCAATGAAATTGGAATATGAAAACCAAACCAGTGATTACTCAAGGCAGAGATAATCTGTGCCAGACCTGTCGCACCACTCGAATACACATGTCCTGGTTGGAAAAAGAAATTGACCGCTACTGCTGATAAAAAACCATAGACCAGAGAGGCCGAAATCTTCTCATCATATTTTTCGCGAGAGATGCTTTGTAAGACACGTAAAATTTTTATCTGATGAGCAAAGCGGCGCAGATAATAGCGCCATCGCTTAATTCGTTTTGCTTGTTTCATCTTCTTCTACTTGTAAGCTAAGTTCCTCTAGTTGTTTGAGAGCTACTGTTGAAGGAGCTTGTGTCATTGGGTCACTTGCCTTGTTGTTCTTAGGAAAGGCAATGACTTCACGGATATTTTCTTCTCCTGCTAAAAGCATGACAAATCGGTCAAGCCCGATAGCCAAGCCACCGTGTGGTGGGAAACCATAGTCCATGGCTTCAAGAAGGAAGCCAAACTGGTCATTTGCTTCTTCAGATGAGAAACCAAGAGCCTTGAACATACGTTCTTGAAGATCTTTTTGGTTGATACGAAGGCTACCTCCACCAAGCTCATAACCGTTTAAGACGATATCGTAAGCAATGGCACGAACCTTAGCCAAATCACCTTCTAATTCGTGAGCTGTTTCTTCCTGTGGAAGGGTAAATGGATGGTGGGCGCTCATGTAGCGACCTTCTTCTTCAGACCATTCAAACATTGGCCAGTCAACCACCCAAAGGAAGTTGAATTTATCGTTATCAATCAAACCAAGCTCTTTGGCAATACGTCCACGAAGGGCACCGAGCGTTGCATTGGCCACTTCAAGCGTATCTGCCACAAAGAGAACCAAGTCCTTCTCTTCAAGAGCAAGCGCTGTTGTCAATTCTGCTTGGATGCCTGTCAAGAACTTGGCAACTGGTCCGTTTAATTCTCCATCAACAACCTTGACCCAAGCAAGACCTTTAGCACCGTACTGTTTGGCTACTTCCGTCATCTTGTCAATGTCTTTACGTGAGTAGTTATCTGCTGCGCCTTTGACTACAATTGCTTTTACAGCAGGTGCTTCTGAAAAGACTTTAAAGTCTACACCTTTGACCACTTCTGTCAAGTCCTGAAGCAACATGTCAAAACGAGTATCTGGCTTGTCAGAACCGTACAGAGCCATGGCATCATCGTATTTCATACGAGGGAATGGAAGCGTTACTTCGATTCCTTTTGTTTCTTTCATCACACGCGCAATCAATCCTTCTGTGATGTCTTGGATTTCTTGCTCAGTAAGGAAAGACGTTTCCAAGTCGACCTGGGTAAACTCAGGTTGGCGGTCTCCACGCAAGTCCTCATCACGGAAACATTTGACGATTTGGTAATAACGATCAAAACCAGCATTCATCAAGAGCTGCTTAGTGATTTGTGGACTTTGAGGAAGAGCATAGAAATGCCCTTTATTAACACGAGATGGCACCAAATAGTCACGCGCCCCTTCTGGCGTTGACTTAGAAAGGAATGGTGTCTCCACATCGATAAACTCCAACTCATACAAGTAGTTGCGGATAGAGTGGGTTACCTTAGCACGAAGTTTCAGATTTTCCAACATCTCTGGACGACGAAGGTCAAGGTAACGGTAACGCAAACGTGTATCGTCATTAGCCTCAATCCCATCCTTAATCTCAAATGGGGTTGTCTTAGCTGTATTCAGCACTGTCAGAGCTGTCACGTTTAACTCAACTGCACCAGTTGGTAACTTATCATTGGCTTGCTCACGCGCAGCGACCTGACCAGTCACCTCGATAACAAATTCGCTACGAAGGCTTTCAGCTGTTGCCATGACCTCTGCAGAGACTTTTTCAGGGTTGATAACCAGCTGCATGATTCCTTCACGGTCACGAAGGTCGATAAAGATCAAACCACCAAGGTCACGACGACGGCCAACCCATCCTTTCAAGGTAATTTCTTGTCCGATGTGTTCCTCACGAACACGACCAGCATACATACTACGTTTCATTGTTTCTCTCCTCTTTTATTCTGTTACTATTTTACCATAAAAGCGCAGGCTCTTCATGAAAATCATCAGAAAAGTTTGCCTGACTTTAAAAATCAGGTAAAGTCCATAAAAATTAGCACCAATAAAAAATCCGATGAACACTTCACCGGACTCTTTTATTTTGAATTGTTGCCTGCTTTGCGCTTTTCAGCAATTTCGGCTGCCTTTCTCGGCAAGACAATTTCCGTTATGTAAGCTGTCCCAAAGCGCAAGACACCTGCAATAGGGGCAAAGACAACTGCTAGATGACTATAGAAGAAATCGCCCTTAAAGGCATAAGCTAGCGCTCCAATGATGAAAAATAGAACGACTGCTTGAATCACTGCTAATAAAATTACTCGTTTCATGTGACCTCCTGACTCTATTATAGCATGAGAATCATCAAAAAGCCGACTAAATTATTCAAAGCGTGGAGAGAAATACTGTAGACCAGACCTTTTCTGCTAATATAAGCCAAGCCCAAACTAAAACCAAGGCTAAAATAGACAAAAAATTGTTGCACATCACCTGGGAAATGAAATAAGGCAAACAGAAGACTGGATACCAGAAGAAAAATCAGAGTTTGTTTACTACTGTCCTGCTTAGGAAAGAGGTAGCGTGCTAACATCCCTCTAAAGATAAGTTCTTCCGTCAAAGGAGCAAAAATAACGACCGCAAAGAATGAGAAAAGTGGTTGAGACAAGGTCAAGTCTGTCGCTATTTGCTGATTTACTGAAGGATCATTTGGCAAGAAAAACTGGACAACCAGAGATAAGAACCAAACCAAGGCAGGAAGCCAAATAAATCGGTTGAAGCCACTCTTCTCAATACGAACAGGAGCTTTCTGATACCATTTGTAAATGCCGTACACATAAACTCCAGCCAAGGCCACATAGAGCAAGGTCACAGCATAGGGTGAAGCGCCTAAGGCAAGCGACGTAGTCGCGAGCACCTGAATGAAGCCATAGATGAATAAAAAGGATAGAATGGCTAGAAGAAACCAGCCAAGGTTTTTAAGTAGTTTCATAAAGTTCTCCTATTTGAAATAACGTTTTACCATAGGTAACTGCATCACATTGATATAAACATGGATTGCTCCTACAAGCAAGAAAGCTAGTAACTGAATCTCTCCTGTCAAGAAAGAAATGATAAAAAGAAAAATATATAAGGCTGGTAAGACATACTGATTTAATTGGAATAAAATCCGAAAACTCTGTTCCAAATTAGCCTTGCGCTCCCCTTCATCGTAAGAATCGAAATAGTCCAAGACATCCTTTGGCGTAGAGAAAAATGCCAAATCAAACTGACGAACAATCGCAATGGTCTTAAAAAGATATTTTTGAACATTGAAAACCAACACTAATAGCAAAAAAGAAAGAGATAAGGTTAGAAAGCTTCCATTTAGTATAATCACTTCACTTCCTGCAATGAAGAGAGCCAATAAAATTGCTACGTTTGCAATATTAAAAGCAATGGTTCCAAACTCAAGATTACGATACATTTGCACATAATAGGTTTCATTCAGATCATCATCCATTTCCTCTTGATACAAGGAGTGAAATTTTCTGCTTTTCTTTAAGAAATTGAACGTCAAAAGAATGCTAATGAAACCTATCAGTAAACAAATAGCTGATAGCCATGGTATCAAGACTTTTACTTCTAACATAATTCCGTGGGATTCGGCACGTGCTTTAAACATCCCTACAAACATGCCCAAGAAAGCTCCCAAGACAACAGACATTAAAAATAACAATCCATGCTTCTTTTTCATATTCATTCTCCTTATTCACTTGCTAAATTTTTGGATTTCTTTTCAATCCAGTCGATTACTGGTATGAGGGCAAAATAGGCCCAAATAAATTGGTCACTGTAATAGAGATCAAACCATCCTAGATTTGCTCCAATTAGTAGACACACGCTGACTAATAGAGCTATAGCAACTACATAATAGATCACTTTATACTTGTTCATCACTCATCCTCCTCTAAGCGAAATACCGATTCGACTGTTTCGTTGAAAATTTGAGATATTTTCAGGGCAATGATAATGGACGGGGTGTATTCGTCCCGTTCTAGTAGGCTAATGGTCTGCCTGGAAACTCCTGCCAGTTTGGCTAGGTCGGTTTGATTGAGACCATCGCGAGCTCGAAGCTCTTTTAGACGATTTTTTAGTTGCATGTTACACACCTACTTTCCGTCAAATTCAACAGTTTGGATATCCTCAATGCGTTGTAGTTTGAATTTTTCTTTTCCTTTTTTATCAACACGACGTAGCTTGACCCATTCCTCATCAACATCCACAACTTCCCAGTTATCTGTTCCAAAAACTTGTCCAACGATTGTCGGTGTTTTCCCAATCAATTCTTTTAAAATTCTTGACATTTCTTTATTTCCTTTCTGTTTTTGCTCAATTCTTTTGATTTTATTCTCTAGTTTCTTGACCTTTTGGGAATGGTAGATATAATACATAATCACAAGAGGTACAAATCCTAATGCCCACATAATCGTTCCTTGCTCCTTTTCTCTTAACTTGCTTACATTGTAACACATCTTTTTCTTTTTGACAATCATATTTGTCAAAAAGTCTATGATTTTTGTCATTTTGCAAAAGAAAAAGGTCAGGAGTAAGTTCCTGACCAGTTTATCTATCATTAAAAGCCTAATTTTTCAAAGATTTCTGAGAAGTTTTGGCTCATTGCCTCAAGTGACACTTGAACTTCTTCTCGAGTTTGGTTGTTCTTAACTGTCACTTGTCCGCTTTCGACTTCACTCTCTCCTAAGGTGATGAGGGTCTTAGCCGCAAAGACATCGGCTGACTTGAACTGAGCTTTGAGCTTACGATTGAGGTAATCACGCTCTGCTTTGAATCCTTGTTGGCGAAGGGCTTGCACCAACTCCAAGGCCTTGACATTTGCTCCATCTCCCAAGACTGCGATATAGACATCTAGGGTGTTTTCGATAGGGAGAGACACACCTTGCTTTTCAAGAATGAGAAGCAGACGCTCTGCACCAAGTCCAAAACCAAATCCAGCAGTTTCAGGGCCACCAAAGTAAGCAACCAAGCCATCGTAACGACCACCCGCACAGACTGTCAAGTCATTGCCCTCAATCTCAGTGATAAACTCGAAAATCGTGTGGTTGTAGTAGTCCAGACCACGCACCATATTGGTATCGATGATATAGTCTACTCCAAGATTTTCCAACATCTGACGCACAGCATCAAAATGAGCTTGACTTTCTTCATCAAGGAAGTCCAAGATAGAAGGCGCATTCTCTACTGCTACCTTGTCTTCTTTTTCCTTAGAGTCCAAGACACGGAGAGGATTTTCCTCCAAGCGACGTTGGCTATCCTTAGACAAGGTTTCCTTGAGCGGTGTCAAATAGTCAATCAAGGCTTGACGGTAAGCCGCACGGCTCTCAGGATTTCCAAGAGTGTTGAGGTGCAACTTTACACCTTGGATACCAATTTCTTTCAAGAAATGAGCTGCCATAGCGATGGTTTCCACATCGGTAGCTGGATTGCTAGAGCCAAAACACTCAACACCAATCTGGTGGAACTGGCGTAAACGCCCTGCCTGTGGACGCTCATAACGGAACATAGGTCCCATGTAGTAGAACTTGCTTGGCTTTTGCACTTCTGGAGCGAAAAGTTTATTTTCCACATAGGAACGGACAACGGGCGCAGTTCCTTCTGGACGGAGGGTAATATGGCGGTCACCCTTGTCATAAAAATCGTACATTTCCTTTGTTACGATATCCGTCGTATCTCCGACAGAGCGACTGATGACCTCGTAATGCTCGAAAATAGGCGTGCGCACTTCTGCATAGTTATAGCGCTTGAAAATCTCACGGGCAAAGCCCTCAACGTACTGCCACTTGGCAGATTCAGCAGGTAAAATATCCTGCGTTCCTTTTGGTTTTTGTAATTTCATAGGGAATCCTCTTTAAACTTAATAGTCTTATTTTACCATAAATAGAAGGATTAAAACAGTAAGAAAAAAATCAGGATTTAGATATCATTTTTGAGATTAAGACCTGTCAAAAGAATAGCCAGCAAGGAAAAACCAACAAATAGCATCCAAGTCAACTGTATATTCCATACGGCTATAAGTGAAAAACAAGCTGTTCCCACAGGTACGGATAAGGTAAACAATAAACCTAAAAAATTACTGGTACGAGCTAGAACCTCTGGAGCTAGATTTTTCATGAGCATGGCACTAATCTTTGGTGAAACTTTACCAGACACATACAGAGTTAAAAAGAGAAATAGCAAACCAAGCACGACTTGATTGAATACGTTAGCCAAACCAATTAGAGTGAGCCCTACGGTAGCCCACATCATCAATCTAGGCAAGGACTGCTTCCCAAAATAATCATTGCCCGTAAGGCTACTAATGATGATTGCTAACAAAGCACAGAATTGACTGATAAATAATGCCTCTGTATAAGAAAAATTCAAGAGAGAATGGCTCAAAAAGAAGATATTGTAGATGCCTCCTAAGGAACCACCCAAGGCATTGATAAGTAAGACAGCAAAGATCATGAATCCAAAGTTTTTCTGTCCACCTTTAAGAAAAACGAGACGTAAATTTCGGTAAATTGTTAGGAACTGATCTTTGATAGAAAGCTTCTCATTTTTCAGTGATTCACCATCAGCAGATGAAATTGACAGGCTCAATTTGCTTTTTCCTAAAAAGAGAACAGAAGCTGATACGAGGAAAAAACAGGCATTGATTCCCGCAACGAGAGAAAAATTGTTGACCGATAGACCTAAGAGCCAGACTCCAAAAGCTTGACCACCAATAGCTGAAATATAGGTGATGAACTGGGAAAAAGAGTAAGCCTCCATCAAATCATCTTCAGCTACTTTTTCCTTAATAAGAGGCATGCGCAAACCACCAGCAAAATCACTGATAACATCACTAATGACATTGATTAAACACAGGCTAGAAAAGGCAAAGAGACTAGCTTGCTGGACAACTAGGGCTGCTAGAAAAAATAAAACCGCCTGAAACAAACCGCTATAGACCATCCATTTGACCTTGTCCCTCGTGTAATCTGCCCGAATCCCTACAAAAACTGTAAAGAGAGTCGGAAGAATCATGACAATATTCGCCATAGCAACCGCAAAAGAGGCTTGTGGCAAGGTCGATGCATAGACGATAAATACCAGATTGAAAATCGAAGCACCAAAAGCATTGAAGAAGCGTGACAAAGTCAAGAGACGATAAGCTTGATTTCTGAACAATAGTTTCATAGGTAATCTCCCTTCTTGTTCGAAGTTTTATGTGAAGTATGACTATAGTATAGCACTTGGAAATTCTAGAGGAAAAACTTTTGAATATATGCAACAAACAAAATGAGCAAAAAGAAACGATAGAATCTCTCCAGTGACATGAGAGGGGTCAATAGTTCTATCGCTTAAAATTTTAAATTATTTCCTTGGTTTGCAGATATTCAAGAATCGGTCGTATTTCTATAGTAATCGGCAGATTTATTACAGCCAAGCATCTCAAAAATACGGACAGCATCTTCCATCTTTTTCTGGCCTTGCTTAACTCTACCTTGCTTGCTATCAAGGAGACCCTCTGCCCACAAATAGACAGTTCGGAAATAGGTTTCATTTTCATTGTAGAAATGCTCTTCGATAACACGTTTAAAATAATAGGCATTGGTAAATTCTTCACACTCAATGCTGGCTAAAAAGCCATTCAATAGTATCGTATGAAAAAGGTTTCGATTGCCAGACATTTCCATTAGAAAATCAGATTTACGTACCATCTCTCTAACATACCTTGTGAAAAGAGAAACAGATAAAAATGGTGAACTGACTGAAAATAAATTGAGTTCATAGATTCCCCAAATCTCGGTAGAAAACAAATAATCATGAAGGACTTTCCCTTCCTCTGCTGTTAACTCTACCCTTTCATCCATGCTCTTCATATAAGATTTGATAAGAATGGCATTTAGAATATGTTTCTGTTTGTTTTGAGAACGGGCATGCTTTTGATACTCCTTGCGATACAAGTCTTCAAGAGGTGCTATATTCTTTGGATCCAAGACATCTATGATTTCTTTTCTCAGCTTTGAATCTGTATCATACTGGAACCCTCTCGCCAGAAAAAGGATTTCCTCCACACTGGCAGATATATTTCCCAGAGCAAATAGAAACTTTTCCACCGAAAGTTCACTCTGACCAGTTTC
Organism: Streptococcus mitis; assembly: GCA_963515655.1. GTDB lineage: Bacteria > Bacillota > Bacilli > Lactobacillales > Streptococcaceae > Streptococcus > Streptococcus mitis_DP. The sequence continues at coordinate 2,891 of CAUPZW010000014.1, read as the reverse complement.
AAAGCGGGATAACATGGACGGCGAAAATTGTCCCCCAGTTGCTTGTCTCAGCGAGATATGTCTTGACTCTCGTAGTTGTCTAAAGACTTTTCCAATCTGCTCCATAAACTTCCCCTTGATTCCCTGTTTTCTTTATATTATCATATTTTTTCAGAAAAATCATCAAAAACTTGCCAAATTGTCAGAATTATGAGAAAATAGAGGATATTTATCACGTGGAGGGACTGTAATGAGAGAGGATATCAAAATCAATGACCGCGCTTTGGCCTTACAAGACCAAATTATCGAAAAACTAGAGAAGATTTTTGACACAGATGTGGAATTGGATGTTTACAATCTAGGGTTGATTTATGAAATCAATCTGGACGAAACAGGCCTCTGCAAGATTGTCATGACCTTCACCGATACTGCCTGCGATTGCGCCGAAAGCCTGCCTATCGAAATCGTGGCAGGTCTCAAACAAATCGAGGGGATTGAAGATGTCAAGGTTGAAGTTACCTGGTCGCCTGCCTGGAAGATTACACGAATCAGTCGCTACGGCCGCATTGCCCTTGGACTGCCACCTCGTTAAGCAGGCAAATCACTTTTGAAGATGAAAAAAAGCAAGCCGAAGATGGCTTGCTTTTTGAGTTTATTTTTTACCTGACTTGTCCATATTCCAGAAGTCTGTCACGGCTCCGCGTGAAGCAGATGATACGATGTGAGCGTATTTACCGAGGACACCACGGCTGTAAAGTGGTGGCAAGGTTGTTTCTGCCTTGCGTTTTTCAAGTTCTTCTTCGGATACGGCCATAGAAATTTCTTTAGTATCTTGGTCAACCGTAACGATATCGCCTGTACGAAGGTAGGCAATCGGTCCACCATCCTGAGCTTCAGGAGCAATATGTCCGACAACAAGACCATAAGTACCACCAGAGAAACGGCCATCCGTCAAGAGGGCAACCTTGTCTCCTTGACCTTTACCAACGATCATTGAAGAAAGTGACAGCATCTCAGGCATACCAGGACCACCCTTAGGCCCAACGAAACGAACAACGACTACATCGCCATCAACGATTTCATCTGTCAGAACAGCCTGAATAGCATCTTCTTCTGAGTCAAAGACCTTAGCTGGCCCAACGTGACGACGTACTTTAACACCTGATACTTTAGCAACCGCACCATCAGGGGCAAGGTTCCCGTTCAAGATGATAAGCGGACCGTCTGCACGTTTTGGATTTTCAAGTGGCATAATGACTTTTTGACCTGGTGTGAGGTCTGCAAAGTCAGCCAAATTCTCAGCAACTGTCTTACCAGTACATGTGATGCGGTCTCCATGAAGGAAGCCATTCGCCAAGAGATATTTCATAACCGCAGGGACACCACCGACTTCGTAGAGATCTTGGAAGACATACTGACCAGAAGGTTTCAAGTCGGCCAAGTGAGGCACACGTTCTTGGATCGTATTGAAGTCCTCAAGTGACAAGTCAACATTTGCGGCATGGGCAATGGCAAGCAAGTGAAGAGTGGCATTTGTAGAACCACCAAGAGCCATAGTTACAGTGATAGCATCTTCAAAGGCTTCACGAGTCAAGATGTCTGATGGTTTGAGACCAAGCTCCAGCATCTTAACAACAGCTCGTCCTGCCGCTTCGATATCTTCTTTCTTATCAGCTGATTCAGCTGGGTGAGAGGATGAACCTGGCAAACTCATACCGAGAACTTCAATAGCAGTCGCCATGGTATTAGCAGTGTACATACCACCACAGCCACCAGGGCCAGGGCAGGCATTACATTCGAGACGCTTCACATCCTCAGCTGTCATATCACCATGGTTCCATTTTCCGATACCCTCAAAAACAGAAACCAAGTCGATGTCTTTGCCATCAAGATTTCCCGGTGCAATAGTTCCACCATAGGCGAAAATAGCTGGAATATCCATATTGGCAATGGCAATCATAGAACCAGGCATGTTCTTGTCACAGCCACCGATAGCGACAAAGGCATCCACGTTGTGACCACCCATAGCTGCCTCGATAGAGTCCGCGATGATATCACGAGATGTCAAAGAGAAACGCATACCAGGCGTTCCCATGGCAATTCCGTCCGCTACCGTGATAGTCCCAAACTGCACAGGCCAAGCACCTGCAGATTTGACACCTTCTTTGGCTAATTTCCCAAAATCATGCAAGTGAATGTTACATGGTGTATTTTCCGCCCAAGTCGAAATCACTCCCACAATCGGTGTTTCAAAGTCCTTATCTGTCATACCAGTCGCACGAAGCATGGCACGGTTTGGTGATTTTACCATGCTGTCATAAATGCTACTGCGGTGACGTTTATCTAATTCAGTCATTTGTTCCCTCCCATTTCAGTTTTTACTATTATAGCACATTTTAAAGGCAATGAACAGAAGAAAATTCTTGAATTTTCAGAAAATTTCGATTAATTCGGTTAATGACCTTCTAATTTTTTCATCTTTTTTTGTCAAGTAACTTTACTTTACAAAAAAAATGTGTTATCCTAGTATGGTTGATGAAAATCAGTAGATTGAATCGAATATAAATACCTAAAGGAGAAATCAAAATGGCAGTACCTGCACGTCGCACTTCAAAAGCGAAGAAAAACAAACGTCGTACACACTACAAAGTAACAGCTCCATCTGTAAACTTTGACGAAACTACTGGAGATTACTCACGTTCTCACCGTGTATCACTTAAAGGATACTACAAAGGACGTAAAATCGCTAAAGCTGCATCAGCTGAATAATAGAAGGGAGATACCATGCGCGTAAATATTACACTTGAACACAAAGAATCTGGTGAACGCTTGTACCTTACTTCTAAAAACAAACGTAACACTCCAGACCGTCTTCAATTGAAGAAATACTCACCAAAACTTCGCAAACACGT
>CAUPZW010000013.1:0-52756 GCA_963515655.1 Streptococcus mitis | reverse complement strand
CGCAACGGTGCCTTCCTTGTAGACAAGAAACAAGAAACATCTATCCCAGGTGTATTTGCCGTTGGTGATTGTGCAACTGTCTATGACAATGCTCGTAAAGAAACTAGTTACATCGCTCTTGCTTCAAACGCTGTTCGTACTGGTATTGTTGGTGCTTACAACGCTTGTGGACATGAATTGGAAGGAATCGGTGTTCAAGGTTCAAACGGTATCTCAATCTATGGTCTTCACATGGTTTCAACTGGTTTGACACTTGAAAAAGCAAAAGCTGCTGGCTACAATGCGACTGAAACAGGCTTTAACGATCTACAAAAACCAGAATTCATGAAACATGATAACCATGAAGTAGCGATTAAGATTGTCTTTGACAAAGATAGTCGTGAAATTCTTGGTGCCCAAATGGTTTCACATGATATTGCAATTAGCATGGGAATCCACATGTTCTCACTTGCTATCCAAGAGCATGTGACAATTGATAAATTGGCATTGACAGACCTATTCTTCTTGCCACACTTCAACAAACCATACAACTACATCACAATGGCTGCACTTACAGCTGAAAAATAAAATTTGATGAACTATCTGGCCTTAAGTTAAGGTCAGATAGTTTTTTAGATGATTTGTCCCCATACAATTATGGTTTTTTTATCTTGTGATTCCTCCAAATCTGACTTAAAATGAAATAGTAGCTACCAATACAAATGATGAGGATAAAACAAATGACTGAAAATCGTTATGAACTAAATAAAAACTTGGCACAGATGCTTAAAGGTGGGGTTATCATGGACGTTCAAAATCCTGAACAGGCCCGTATTGCAGAGGCTGCTGGTGCGGCAGCTGTGATGGCCTTGGAGCGAATTCCAGCTGATATTCGTGCAGCTGGTGGTGTTTCTCGTATGAGTGATCCAAAGATGATCAAGGAAATCCAAGAAGCGGTTAGCATCCCAGTGATGGCCAAGGTCAGAATCGGGCATTTTGTTGAAGCTCAGATTTTAGAGGCTATTGAGATTGACTATATCGATGAGAGTGAAGTTTTATCTCCAGCTGACGACCGTTTCCATGTGGACAAGAAAGAATTCCAAGTTCCTTTTGTCTGTGGGGCTAAGGATTTGGGTGAAGCCTTACGTCGTATCGCTGAAGGTGCTTCTATGATTCGTACCAAAGGAGAACCGGGTACAGGAGATATTGTCCAAGCCGTTCGTCATATGCGTATGATGAATCAAGAAATCCGTCGCATTCAAAATCTACGTGAAGATGAACTCTATGTCGCAGCAAAAGAACTCCAAGTACCTGTAGAATTAGTTCAATACGTTCACGAACATGGAAAACTACCAGTCGTGAACTTCGCAGCAGGCGGTGTAGCAACACCTGCAGATGCTGCTCTTATGATGCAGCTAGGGGCAGAGGGTGTCTTTGTCGGTTCAGGTATTTTCAAGTCAGGAGATCCTGTTAAACGTGCAGCAGCAATTGTCAAGGCAGTTACAAACTATCAAAATCCTCAAATACTAGCCCAAATCTCTGAAGATTTGGGAGAAGCCATGGTTGGTATCAATGAAAATGAAATTCAAATTCTCATGGCTGAGCGAGGGAAATAGATGAAAATCGGAATATTGGCCTTGCAAGGTGCCTTTGCAGAACATGCAAAAGTACTAGATAAATTAGGCGTCGAGAGTGTTGAAATCAGAAATCTAGATGATTTTCAGCAAGATCAGAGTGACTTGTCGGGTTTGATTTTGCCTGGTGGTGAGTCTACAACTATGGGCAAGCTCTTACGAGACCAGGATATGCTGATTCCTATCCGAGAAGCAATTCTATCTGACTTACCAGTGTTTGGGACCTGTGCGGGCTTGATTTTGCTGGCTAAGGAAATCATTTCTCAGAAAGAAAGTCATCTTGGAACTATGGATATGGTGGTCGAGCGCAATGCCTATGGGCGCCAACTAGGAAGTTTCTACACGGAAGCAGAATGTAAGGGAGTCGGTCAGATTCCAATGACCTTTATCCGTGGTCCAATTATCAGCAGTGTTGGAGAGGGTGTAGAAATTCTAGCAACAGTTGAAGATCAAATCGTTGCAGCCCAAGAAAAAAATATGTTGGTAACTTCTTTTCATCCAGAATTGACTGATGATGTTCGCTTGCACCAGTACTTTATAAATATGTGTGACAAAAAGATAGTGGAATAAAAAGTGATAAATCAAGTTTTGATTCGCTTTTTCCAAAGAATCATTTTTTAAGTCATCTGACAGTATTCTGTGATTTTAGATTTATTTACGATAAATTAGAAAAGAATGATTGTTTTGACTTAGGGCATAAAGCTTATATGCTGAATATAGTGTTCAAGTATCTTTTATTGGGAGCACTTTAGAGGATGGAGTTAAAATACTATTCTATACTCCTTAATACTCTTCGACAATCTCTTCAAACCACGTCAGCTTTATCCGCAACCTCAAAGCGGTGCTTTGAGCAACCTGCGGTTAGCTTCCTAGTTAGCTCTTTGATTTTCATTGAATATATAGTGGTTTGAAATAAGATGTGTGCAACTTGATTAGGGAAATCAAATTAATTTCTAGAAATGTTTTAGTATCCACGATGTACTATTCTAGTTTCAATTTACTATAAAAATGATGTATGGGATTGGTCAAAAAGAACACTTTGAAAATAGCAAAAAACGAGTATCTCTACAGATGGAGATACTCGTTCTATTATGTATAAAGCTATGAGTCTGTCGTCCTACGTAAGGTGCGCGTCGAAGGTTATACCTAAAAAACTCCAAACGCGATACAATAAAGGGGATTAAGCCAATTCTAAAGATTTTTTAAGAGGTAAGTGATGAGTTAAGATCAATGGTGTTTTAACAAGGTGAAAAGGGTCAGGCAAAAAGTCTTTAAAATCAGAAAACGCATAATATCAGTGTACTGACCCCAAAAAGTTAGACAATCAATTTATCCGAAGGATTTAGTTCTGTATTGCACAGGACTGAGTCCTTTTAGTTTTACCTTAATTCGTTTATTGTTGTAGTAATCAATATAGTCTACAATAGCTTGTTCCAATTGCTTAAGCGACTGAAACGACTTCTCATAACCGTAAAACATTTCCGATTTCAGAATCCCAAAGAAGGACTCCATCATACCATTGTCTGGGCTGTTACCCTTACGTGACATGGATGCTTGAATTCCCTTACCCTCAAGAAACTGGTGATAAGAATCGTGTTGATATTGCCAGCCTTGATCACTATGGAGAATCGTATTCTCGTAGTGCTTCTCTGTGAATGCCTGTTCCAACATTGTTTTTACTTGTTCTAAGTTGGGTGAAGTTGAAAGATTATAGGCGATAATTTCGCTATTAAAGCCATCTAAAACTGGTGATAAGTAAAGCTTTTGAGTACTTGCTGGAATGGCAAATTCTGTCACATCTGTGTAGCACTTTTCCATTGTTTTAGAGCCTTCAAATTGACGTTGAATGAGATTCTCTGCCTTCTTACCAACATCTCCTTTATGAGAAGAATATTTTCGTTTCTGTCGCATTTTAGCTTGTAAATTGAGTACTTCCATCAAGCGTTGAACTCTTTTATGATTTACCAGATAACCACGATTTCTTAGTTCTAAATGAACCCGACGATAACCATAATTTCCCTTGTGTTCGATAAAAATGGATTGAATTTCATCTTTAAGCTCTTGGTCCTTATCTGGTTTATCTAGCTGTTTCAAGTGATAGTAGTAGGTCGAACGAGCTAGTTTAATGGCTTTTAGAAGAATATCTAACGAAAACTCAGTCATTAATTCTTGAACAATTTCTGTCTTTCTTCTTTCTCTTTTTCCTCCTTCAATCGGAGTTCTCTCAACTTTTTTAGAATGGCATTCTCCGCTCTTAAATACTCATTTTCAGCCTGAAGGCGTTCTAGTTCTGTCATCTCTTCTGGTTTTTTCTTTGGCTTACGTCCCATTTTAGGTACTCTCCCTCTTGTTTTCTCAACAATAGTATACCCGTTTTTCCTGTATTGTGCTAGCCAATTAAGAAGTATCGTACGACTTGGGAGGCCGTATTCAAGAGAAACTCTATCTTTAGTCCAGCCTTCATGTAAGACTTTATGAATCATTTCTTGTTTTAAATCAGGAGAATAGTAACGATTTTTTCCTTTTTTGACAAACTCTATTCCGTAACGATCAATCAATTTAATCATGTATCTAATATTAGAATTGTTTATACCAAATTTATTCGAAAGCTTCTCTAAGCTATATCCTTGTTTTCTAAGTTCATAGATCTGAACTTTATCATCATAAGTTAATTTCATAATAAAAACACCCCAAAAGTTAGATTTTTTCTGTCTAACTTTTGGGGTGCAGTTCATTATTGGTCTATTCACAGGTCTTTCTTTCAATCGCTCTTCCGTTTTCAATCTTCCCTTTGATTTATTTAACTTCTAAGAAATCACTGATGGGAGAATTTACCAATGCCAAATGGAATACCATCCTTGGCTATATCGTTTCCATTATCTTAACAATTCTCAATGTGAAATTGTTATTTGATATTTTCTAAGAAATTCACCCGAGTTATAAAACAAGCATATAAGAAAAAAGATACCCAAGATTTCTTGAGTCTACTGAAAAAGTCATCAAATTGATGGCTTTTTTGTTATACTAGAGATGAGGTGAGATGATGCTTGATAATCAGTTAACTATGGATGTCAGTCCTTATTCTAGTTTGTATGATATCGTGGTTCCTAAAACCCACTTTTTACGTCAGCTAACTGAACTCTGTGATTTTAGCTTTATTTATGATGAACTAGAAAAGAATTATCGTCCCGATTTTGGGCGTAAAGCTTATTCACCGATTATGATATTCAAATATCTCTTGTTAAAAGATATTTATAAGTTATCAGATGTAGATGTGGTAGGACGTTCCTTGTCAGATATGGCCTTTAAATTTTTTCTTGGTCTAGCTCCTGAAGATTCTGTTATCGAGCCATCCTCTCTGACGAAATTTAGAAAGCTAAGAATTAAAGATGATAAACTGCTTGATGTATTGATTCAGAAGTCTGTTCAAATTGCACTCGAACATAACTTGATTAAGAGTAAAATCCTCATTGTGGATGCCACTCACACCAAATCTCATTATAATCATAAGAAACCCCAAGAAATCCTTAGAGAGCGTTCAAAAGCTTTACGTAAAACAATTTATCAACATTCAGAAGATATCAAAATAGAATTTCCAAAGAAACCTCAAGAAGATAACCTCGAAGCAGAGTTGACCTATACAGAGGAGTTAATGGCTGTGGTTGAAAAACACAAGGAACTCTTAGCCCTACCGGCTGTTTCTCAAAAGTTCAATTACCTAAAAGAGGCTGTCGAGGACGACTTAGAACATTTGGAAGCTTCTGTTAAGGAGGAGGCTAGGCTTGGACATAAGACAGCCGACACCTCTTTCTATGGATATAAAAGTCATATCGCTATGACGGATGAACGGATTATTACTGCTTGCGTGGTCACTTCTGGTGAACAAAGCGATGGGAAATATTTACCTGAGTTATATGCCAAAACAAAGGAAAATAGTCTGGACATCGAGACTATTATTGGTGATGCGGCTTATTCAGGAAAGGACAACATTCAACTAGCTCGCAAAGAAAAGATTCATTTGGTTTCAAAACTGAATCCTTCTGTTTCAAAAGGTTACCGTAAAGAAGAGGATGCGTTTGAATTTAATAAAGATGCAGGGCTATTTGTCTGTCCAGAAGGACACATGGCTGTTCGCAAAGCAAGGACAGGGAAAAAATATCAAAATAAGAATCAAGTTGTCACTCATTACTTTGACATTGAGAAGTGCAAGAGTTGCCTTTCCAAGGAAGGATGTTATAAGGAGGGGGCAAAGTCTAAAACTTATTCAATAGCCATTAAGAGTGACGACCATCTTTTCCAGAAGAAATTTCAGGAAACACCTTATTTTAAAGAAATGGCCAGACATCGCTATAAAATCGAAGCAAAGAATGCCGAACTAAAACAGAGACATGGCTTTGATGTCGCGAGAGCATCGGGTCTTTTCAGCATGGAGTTACAGGCAGCCACAACCATCTTCGTGGTCAATATGAAACGAATTATGACCTTAATAAATACAAAATAACCGAGGAACTCGCTCAAATTAACGAGAGATTCCCCGGTTTTCATTTCATTAAAAGTAAGAGACCTATTTTTTCAGTGGACTCGATTTCTTGGGTATCTTTTTTAAAATAAACGGAAGACATGGGATTCGAACCCACGCACGCTGTTACACGCCTACCGCGTTTCCAACACGGCCTCTTAAGCCTCTTGAGTAATCTTCCAATACTTACTCAAATAGTCTACCATAAAGGCCCCTATCTTGCAATAAAAATTCTAGAAATAAGAAAAATGATAGATTTTGAAAGAAAATGATAAAAAATGCTTGACTTTGAAAGAAAGTGTGATAGAATGAATAGTGTAAACGATAACAGGAGGTGATTCAGTGTTAAAAACAGAGCGGAAACAACTGATTTTAGAGGAGTTAAATCAACATCATGTAGTTTCTCTAGAAAAATTAGTTAGTTTGCTAGAGACCTCAGAATCAACGGTTCGAAGAGACTTGGATGAGTTGGAAGCGGAAAACAAGCTTCGTCGCGTGCATGGTGGAGCAGAATTGCCCCATTCCTTGCAGGAAGAAGAAACCATTCAAGAAAAATCTGTCAAAAACCTTCAAGAAAAGAAGTTGCTGGCTCAGAAAGCAGCCTCTCTCATCAAGGAAAAAGATGTCATCTTTATCGATGCTGGAACAACAACTGCCTTTTTGATTCATGAATTGGTTAATAAGAATGTTACAGTCGTGACCAACTCGATTCACCATGCCGCACAGTTGGTTGAAAAGCAGATTCCAACTGTCATGGTTGGAGGAAGTGTCAAGATGGCAACAGATGCTAGCATCGGGGGCGTTGCTCTTAACCAGATTAACCAATTGCACTTTGACCGTGCCTTTATCGGGATGAATGGTGTGGACGATGGCTATTATACGACTCCTGATATGGAGGAGGGAGCTGTTAAGCGTGCTATTTTAGAAAATGCCAAACAGAACTATGTCTTGGTGGATTCGTCAAAAATTGGACAAACTTGCTTTGCCAAGGTAGCACCACTCAAACGAGCTATTGTTATCACAAGTCAAGGGCATGAGCTCTTGCAGGCTATTAAGGAGAAAACGGAGGTAATAGAAGTATGATTTATACAGTCACACTCAATCCATCCATTGACTATATCGTTCGTTTGGACCAAGTCCAAGTCGGTAGTGTCAATCGTATGGACAGTGATGATAAGTTTGCTGGTGGGAAAGGAATCAATGTCAGCCGTGTCTTGAAACGCTTAGATATTCCCAATACAGCGACTGGATTTATCGGAGGTTTTACTGGTGAATTTATCACAGATACTCTGACAGAGGAAGAAATCGAGACACGTTTTGTCCAAGTAGCAGAAGATACTCGTATCAATGTCAAGATTAAAGCAGACCAAGAAACAGAAATCAACGGAACGGGTCCAACTGTTGAACCAGCCCAACTAGAAGAGTTGAAAGCTATTTTGTCTAGTCTGACTGCAGAAGATACGGTTGTCTTTGCAGGTTCAAGTTCTAAAAACCTAGGAAATGTTATCTACAAGGATTTGATTACCTTGACGCGTCAGACGGGTGCGCAAGTGGTTTGTGACTTTGAAGGACAGACCTTAATTGATAGTTTGGCCTACCAGCCACTTTTGGTCAAGCCGAACAATCATGAACTTGGAGCGATTTTTGGAGTGAAACTCGAAAGTTTAGATGAAATCGAGAAATACGCGCGAGAGTTACTGGCTAAAGGTGCTCAAAATGTTATTATCTCTATGGCTGGTGATGGTGCCCTTCTTGTCACATCTGAGGGAGCTTACTTCGCAAAACCTATCAAGGGAACAGTCAAAAATTCAGTCGGAGCTGGTGACTCTATGGTTGCTGGATTTACAGGTGAGTTTGTCAAATCGAAAGATGCAGTAGAAGCCTTCAAATGGGGAGTGGCTTGCGGAACAGCAACGACCTTCTCAGATGACTTGGCAACAGCAGAATTTATTAAAGAAACATATGAAAAAGTTGAGGTAGAAAAACGATGAGAATTCAAGACTTATTGAGAAAAGATGTCATGTTGCTGGATTTGCAGGCAACTGAAAAAACAGCTGTCATTGAAGAGATGATTAAAAGTTTGACAGAGCACGGTTATGTGACAGATTTTGAAACCTTTAAAGAAGGAATTTTGGCGCGTGAATCCTTGACTTCTACAGGTTTGGGTGACGGAATCGCAATGCCTCACAGCAAAAATGCTGCTGTCAAAGAAGCGACTGTTCTTTTTGCTAAGTCGAACAAGGGTGTTGACTATGAGAGTTTGGATGGACAAGCTACTGATCTCTTCTTCATGATTGCAGCTCCAGAAGGTGCTAATGACACTCACTTGGCAGCCTTGGCAGAATTATCTCAATACTTGATGAAAGACGGTTTTGCTGACAAACTTCGTCAAGCAACATCAGCTGACCAAGTCATTGAACTTTTTGACAAAGCTTCCGAAAAAACTGAAGAGCCTGTTCAAGCACCTGCTAATGACTCTGGTGACTTTATCGTGGCTGTTACAGCTTGTACGACAGGTATTGCCCACACTTATATGGCCCAAGAAGCCCTTCAAAAAGTAGCTGCTGAAATGGGGGTTGGAATTAAGGTCGAAACCAACGGTGCTAGCGGTGTTGGTAACCAACTAACTGTAGAAGATATCCGCAAGGCTAAAGCGATTATCATCGCAGCAGACAAGGCTGTTGAGATGGATCGTTTTGATGGTAAACCATTGATTAATCGTCCAGTTGCTGACGGTATCCGTAAGACAGAAGAGTTGATCAACTTGGCTCTTTCAGGAGATGCTGAAGTTTACCGTGCCGCTAATGGTGCAAAAGCTGCAACAACCTCTAACGAAAAACAAAGCCTTGGTGGTGCCTTCTACAAACACTTGATGAGTGGTGTATCTCAAATGTTGCCATTCGTTATTGGTGGTGGTATCATGATTGCCCTTGCCTTCTTGATTGACGGTGCTTTGGGTGTTCCAAATGAAAATCTTGGTAATCTTGGTTCCTATCATGAGCTAGCTTCTATGTTCATGAAAATTGGTGGTGCGGCCTTTGGTTTGATGCTTCCAGTATTTGCAGGATATGTTGCTTACTCAATCGCTGAAAAACCAGGTTTGGTAGCAGGTTTCGTAGCTGGAGCTATTGCCAAAGAAGGTTTTGCCTTTGGTAAAATCCCTTACGCTCAAGGTGGTGAAGCAACTTCAACTCTTGCAGGTGTTTCATCTGGTTTCCTAGGTGCTCTTGTTGGTGGATTTATCGCAGGTGCCTTGGTTCTTGCTATCAAGAAATACGTTAAAGTTCCTCGTTCACTTGAAGGGGCTAAATCAATCCTTCTCTTACCACTTCTTGGAACAATCTTGACTGGATTTGTTATGCTAGCTGTTAACATCCCAATGGCAGCAATCAACACTGCTATGAATGACTTCCTAGGCGGTCTTGGAGGAGGTTCAGCTGTCCTTCTTGGTATCGTTCTTGGAGGAATGATGGCTGTCGATATGGGTGGACCAGTCAATAAAGCAGCTTATGTCTTTGGTACAGGTACGCTTGCAGCGACTGTTTCTTCAGGTGGTTCTGTGGCTATGGCAGCAGTTATGGCTGGAGGAATGGTGCCACCACTTGCAATCTTTGTCGCAACCCTTCTTTTCAAAGATAAATTTACTAAGGAAGAACGTAACTCTGGTTTGACAAACATCATCATGGGCTTGTCATTTATCACTGAGGGAGCAATTCCATTTGGTGCCGCTGACCCAGCTCGTGCGATCCCAAGCTTTATCCTTGGTTCAGCAGTAGCAGGTGGACTCGTTGGTCTTACTGGTATCAAACTCATGGCGCCACACGGAGGAATCTTCGTTATCGCCCTTACTTCAAATGCCCTCCTTTACCTCGTTTCTGTCTTGGTAGGAGCAATCGTAAGTGGTGTAGTCTATGGTTACCTACGCAAACCACAAGCATAAAACTTAGATAGAAAATGAAAAGATTGGATCGTTTGGTGCAGTCTTTTTCTCTTTCCGAAATGCCTGTGAAATATGGTATAATAGAAGAATGACAAACAAGAATACAAGTAAAACAAGACGGAGACCGTCTAAAGCAGAACTCGAAAGAAAAGAAGCGATTCAACGAATGTTGATTTCGTTGGGAATCGCGCTTTTATTGATTTTCGCAGCCTTCAAATTAGGGGCTGCAGGTATCACTCTTTACAATTTAATTCGCTTGCTGGTGGGGAGCCTAGCTTATCTGGCAATATTTGCCCTCTTGATCTATCTCTTCTTTTTCAAGTGGATACGAAAACAGGAAGGCCTCCTATCTGGCTTTTTCATTATATTTGCAGGCTTGCTCCTGATTTTTGAGGCCTACTTGGTTTGGAAATATAGCTTGGACAAGTCGGTTTTAAAAGGAACTATGGCTCAGGTTGTGACTGATTTGACAGGTTTTCGAACGACCAGTTTTGCTGGAGGGGGCCTGATTGGAGTTGGCCTCTATATGCCAACCGCCTTTCTCTTTTCAAATATCGGCACTTACTTTATTGGTTCTATCTTGATTTTAGCAGGCGCTCTCCTAATCAGTCCTTGGTCTGTTTATGATATTGCTGAATTTTTCAGTAGAGGATTTGCCAAATGGAGGGAAGGACATGAGCGTCGAAAAGAGGAACGCTTTGTCAAACAAGAAGAAAAAGCTCGCCAAAAGGCTGAGGAAGAGGCTAGATTAGAAAAAGAAGAGGCTGAGAAAGGCTTGCTTAATATGCCTCCTGTTGATATGGAAACAGGCGAAATTCTGACTGATGATGTTGTGCTTGATGTTCCTCCTATTCCAGAAGAAGAGTGGGTAGAACCAGAAATCATCCTGCCTCAAGCTGAACTTGAATTCCCTGAACAGGAAGATGGCTCTGATAACGAAGATGTTCAGGTCGATTTTTCAGCCAAGGAAGCCCTCGAATACAAACTCCCAAGCTTACAACTCTTTGCACCTGATAAACCCAAAGACCAGTCTAAAGAGAAGAAAATCGTTCGAGAAAATATCAAAATTCTAGAAGAAACCTTTGCTAGCTTTGGTATCAAGGTAACAGTTGAACGGGCTGAAATTGGGCCATCAGTGACCAAGTATGAAGTCAAGCCAGCAGTGGGTGTACGGGTCAATCGCATTTCCAATCTCGCAGATGACCTCGCTCTAGCCTTGGCAGCCAAGGATGTCCGAATCGAAGCACCAATCCCTGGGAAATCCCTGGTCGGAATTGAGGTGCCTAACTCCGAGATTGCCACTGTGTCTTTCCGTGAACTTTGGGAACAATCTCAAACGAAAGCTGAAAATCTCTTGGAAATTCCTTTAGGGAAGGCTGTTAATGGTACCGCAAGAGCTTTTGACCTTTCTAAAATGCCCCACTTGCTCGTCGCGGGTTCAACGGGTTCAGGTAAGTCGGTCGCCGTTAACGGCATTATCGCCAGCATTCTCATGAAAGCGAGACCAGACCAAGTTAAGTTTATGATGGTCGATCCCAAGATGGTTGAGTTGTCTGTTTACAATGACATTCCTCATCTCTTGATTCCAGTTGTGACCAATCCACGCAAGGCCAGCAAGGCCCTGCAAAAGGTTGTGGACGAGATGGAAAATCGTTATGAACTCTTTGCCAAGGTAGGAGTCCGTAATATTGCAGGCTTTAATGCCAAGGTAGAAGAGTTCAATGCCCAGTCTGAGTACAAACAGATTCCGCTGCCACTCATTGTCGTGATTGTCGATGAGTTGGCTGACCTCATGATGGTAGCCAGCAAGGAAGTAGAAGATGCTATCATCCGTCTTGGACAGAAGGCGCGTGCTGCAGGTATCCACATGATTCTTGCAACTCAGCGTCCATCCGTTGATGTCATCTCTGGTCTGATTAAGGCCAATGTTCCTTCTCGTGTCGCATTTGCGGTTTCATCAGGGACAGACTCCCGTACGATCTTGGATGAAAATGGGGCTGAGAAACTGCTTGGTCGAGGAGACATGCTCTTTAAACCGATTGATGAAAATCATCCAGTTCGTCTCCAAGGATCCTTTATCTCGGATGATGATGTTGAACGCATCGTAAACTTTATCAAGGCTCAGGCAGATGCGGACTACGATGAGAGTTTTGACCCAGGTGAGGTTTCTGAAAATGAAGGAGAATTTTCAGATGGTGAATCTGGTGGAGATCCGCTTTTTGAAGAAGCCAAAGCTCTAGTCATTGAAACTCAGAAAGCCAGCGCATCCATGATTCAACGTCGTTTGTCAGTTGGATTTAATCGTGCGACCCGTCTCATGGAAGAGCTTGAGATGGCAGGTGTCATTGGTCCAGCTGAAGGTACCAAACCAAGAAAAGTATTGCAGCAATAAATTTCTCTTTGTCACTTATATTGAGTTTAACAAAAGATAAAATTGGAGAGGATAATCATTAGAATTCATTGATAAAGTCATCACTTGATGGCTTTTTTCTATACTATAGTGAATCGAATCTAGAATAGTACAATACTACTTCTAAAACATGAAATTAATTTGAATTTCTCAATAAACTTGTTCACATCTTGTTTCAATCTACTATATATCAAGATGAAACGGATTTAGAGTTTCTTTTAGATATATGAAGACTCCCCCTATAGTTTCTAGTGAATGTTTGTTTTTTCACTGTCCACTATAAGGGGAGCTTTTGTAATCAAGTATGAGTTAGATTTCTCTTTTTTGTTTTATTAAACTGCACAGCTTACTTTTCAGTAAAATGAGACACTGTATTTGCCGGATGTTATCCGACATCAATACAATGCTGTTTAAAATTTTGAGACTTTTGCAGATTTTGAGTTTAGTTTCTGTTTACTCACCAAAGAAAAATGGTGGGGTGAATTTTTTCAATTCTTCAAAGCAATTTTGTGCAGCCTCTGCATCTTCACAGATGACAAGACAGACATCGTCACCAGAGAGGGTAGCGATAGCGTCAGGGAAGTTCAAAGCATCAATGATAGAACCAAAGGATTGAGCAAGTCCAGGAAGGGTTTTTAGTAGGACTTGGTTTTGAACTGGGCGCATCAAGACGAGAGCATCTTCCATGTAGATTTCAAGACGTTTTTCCCATTTTGAGATGGAACCAGTATTGAGAACGTAGTAGGAATTATCTTCCTCACGCACCTTTGAGAGATTCATACTTTTAATATCTCTTGAAAGAGTTGCTTGTGTAACTTGAATGTCATTATCGGCAAGAAGAGATTGTAACTCAGCTTGTGTGTGAATCTTATTTTTTGTTACAAGAGCTCGTATGAGTTGGTGTCGGTGTTCAGATTTATTCATAAAATTTACTCCTTGTACAAGGTACAGTAAGCATGGACTGATCGAAATCGTCAGTCGGGTGGTAAGCGGTATTGTCACGTATGAAGATTTGAAAGTCAGTAGTAATTTAGAACGATACGGAGAGAATCTCCTGCTTTTAACTTGTCACTAGTTGGGTGCAGATGAATGAGAAATTTATTCGTTCATCTACATGGCTGTTCTCTACTAACAGTAAATCATTTAATTTTGGTAGCATTTTGTCACGGCTTGTTGTGAATTTACACTAAACGGGAATTCACAGAGATTGTCCAACATGTGGTGTGGTAGCGTGTATGATAGAGGGTTACACATGTTGGTTATGGGGCGGTATCTTTTGTTCAAGCTCCAGTAGTAGGGCTTCTAACAGCCTTTATTTGAACTGGATTTGATACCAAGTTGTAGTTTCTTTCGACTGTTCAAGTGGAGGTTATTGATTATAGGAAGGCAAATGGTCACGTAATTAAGCTTTCCTTGGAAAATTTCAACACTGAAAGTCTGATATTATACCTTTTGACAAGGTAGGATAAGAGTAGACTGTTCAAGATCGACAGTCAAGTGGTAAGCGGTATTGTCACGTATGGTGATTTCAAAGTCAGTAGTATAGAGGACTAAACGGAGAGTATCTCCTTCTTTTAACTTGTAAATAGTTGGTTGCAGTTCAAATTGTACATCCATCCATTCACCTGCCTTGATATCCTCTACTAACAGTAAATCATTTCTATTTTGTAAATTGAGGTAGCCTTTTGTAATGACTCGTTGTGTAGTTGCACTAAATGGCAATTCACAGAGATTTTCCAGCATGTGATAGCGACCGTTGTCAATGGTTCTAGCACTTAAAATAGCTGGATAAGGCTGTAGGTATTTCTTTTGACCAAATTCTAGCAGTTGGGCAGATAAGAGCCCCTTGTTTGTACTAGATTTGAGACGAAGATTGAGCTGAGCGCGACCGTTCAGGTGGAGATCTTTAGTCACAGGCAGGTCAATAGTAATCTGATTGGCTTTCCCTTGATAGAGTTCCGTATTGAAGGTCTGGTATGTCTTACCATAACGCTCAAAATCCTCATCTGAGTACTGGTTTTGAATAACCTGCTCTTCTTGGCCGAGTGAGAAGATTTCAAAGTTATCTTGTTCACCGAAATTATCAAGTGATAACCAAGTCTGAGGAGTTGTATTGTCCTGCCAGATAACAGTAGGAAGTTGGTAATCCGTTTCCTGTCCGAGTAATTTCTTAGTCAATAAGGCATTCATGGACTCACGGAAGTCAATGGACTGCCAGTTGTTCATATAAACATGGGCACCATTATGGAAAAAGAGATGCTTATTTATATGAGTAGGTAGAGCATGGAACATCTGGTAAACATGAAGTGGTTTGACATTCCAATCCTGAGAACCATGAGTAAAGACAACCTCTGCATTCACTTTATGGGCATTGAGCAGATAATTGCGGTCATGCCAAAACTGATTGTAGTCGCCAGTCTTGCGATCTAGTTGTTCCTTCACTTTTTCCAAATCAGCTTGGTGAGCTTCATTGCCACGGATATAGTCGCCAGCCAAGAGATTACGAGAGTAGGTTAACTCAGCAAGGGAGTCAAAGTCCTCACCTGGATAACCGCCTGGGCTAGTTACCAGACCGTTTTCACGGTAGTAGTTGTACCATGAAGAAATGCCAGCCTCAGCAATGATAACTTCTAAGCCATCTACACCAGTAGTTGCTAAACCATTGGACATAGTACCTAGATAGGAAAGTCCTGTTGTAGCTACTTTTCCGTTTGACCAGTCAGCCTTGACTTGACGCTGGCGCGTGTGGTCAGTAAAGGCACGGCAACGACCATTGAGCCAATCGATAACATTTTTATAAGCTTCGATTTGTTGGTAGTCTCCGTTAGTCATGAAACCAGTAGAGTCTTTGGTACCAACACCTGAGACATAGAGATTAGCAAACCCTCGTGGAAGAAAGTAGTCGTTGAGACTATAGCTAGCGTTAATGTGCGTTAGTTTTTCCTCAGCTTCTGACACTAGCTCAGCTTGACCTTGAGGTTGGATGAGATTTAGTTGAGGTTTCTCTAGCTCGATCTTGTGAGCAGACTTAACCTCAAGCTCACCCTCCATCTTGTAGAGAGCCTTGTCACTAGCCTTGTCATTTGTTCCCTGATGATAGGGACTGGCCGTCATGATAGCAGGGATTTGCCCGTTATAACGAGGACGAATAATGCTGACCTTGACTAGGTCTGGTAGCCCTTTTTGATCAGTATCGACACTAGACTCAATGTAGACCACTTCTCGAATGGCATCGTGGCTAGAAAAAGTCGCTAAACTCTTGCCGTTAAAGTAGTGGTAGTCATTATCCTCAGTAACCAAGCCATCACTTACCAGTTGATCAATCAGGGTATTCCCCTTTTTGGTCCGAGTATTGAGTAACTGATAGAGATTTTCAATCAAGTCACCGTATACGATGGGAAAACCAGTTTCTTTACGGAAAACGTCACTGTCTTCGAAGTCAACCAAATAAGAAAAGCCTAAAAGTTGAAAAGCAACAGTATAAAAAATATCTGCTGTCAATTCATCTTCTGATTGAAAAAATGTCAGCAAGTCAGTTTCTTTATCAACTGCCAAACTGGATAGAGGATAGGTACTATCTTTATAAGTAAAAAAGAAACGACTTAAAAAAGCCTCTAACATCTTTTTATCTGCCATATCAGATGGAAAATCAAATCCATACTTTTTTAATTCATATAAAATAGTATTTCTTGGAAGTGCTAAATAGCTGAATTGATTAAAGCGCATATAACCTCCTTATAAAACAATAATTAAGGTTATTATATCAAAAAAATAGGATAAAGGGAATCGTTAAATGAGAAAGAAATTAATTCAATAATAATGAATATGATTTATATGAAAAATAGGTACAACTCTATAGCCTAAAACAAGTTATCATAATGAATAGATTAACTGGATATGTATTTCTATTTTAAAAGATATATTCATTTCTTGGGATAAAAAAGTAAAAAAATTACCGGAGCATTTGATTCTTTAAATGTATTTTTACTTTTTTCGTTCAAAAAATTTTACTTTAAGGATAAAATATAGACAGGATTCAATGCTTTTGTCTTTCTCTTTTTGAAAAATGGTATAATATAGTGAGAAGGATAGAGGAGAAGTGTAAATTGATCGCACAACTAGATACAAAAACAGTCTATAGTTTTATGGAGAGTGTTATTTCAATAGACAAGTATGTGAGAGCAGCTAAAGAATATGGCTACACTCATTTGGCTATGATGGATATTGACAATCTTTATGGGGCTTTCGACTTTCTAGAGGTTACAAAAAAATACGGCATTCATCCTTTATTAGGGCTTGAAATGACTCTTTTAGTGGATGAGCAGGAAGTGAATTTGCGCTTTTTAGCTCTATCTAGTGTGGGCTATCAGCAGTTGATGAAACTTTCAACAGCCAAGATGCAGGGTGAGAAAACTTGGTCTGTCCTGTCCCAATACCTAGAGGATATCGCGGTTATTGTACCTTATTTCGATGGATTTGAGTCGTTGGAACTAGGCTGTGATTACTATATTGGGGTTTATCCAGAAACAGTAGCAAGTGAATTTCATCATCCAATCTTGCCCCTTTATCGGGTCAATGCTTTTGAAAGCAGGGATAGAGAAGTTCTACAAGTGTTAACAGCGATTAAAGAAAATCTACCACTCAGAGAAGTTCCCTTACGCTCACGACAAGATGTCCTTATATCAGCAAGTTCTTTAGAGAAACTATTCCAAGAACGTTTTCCGCAAGCCTTGGACAATTTAGAAAAACTTATTTCAGGTATTTATTATGATTTGGATACTAGTTTGAAACTGCCTCGCTTTAATCCAGCGAGACCAGCAGTAGAAGAGTTGAGAGAACGTGCTGAGCTGGGACTTGCTCAGAAGGGGTTGACTAGTAAAGAATATCAAGATCGTCTAGACCAAGAATTGGCTGTTATTCATGATATGGGCTTTGATGATTATTTCTTGGTTGTCTGGGATTTGCTGCGTTTCGGACGTTCGAATGGCTACTATATGGGAATGGGACGGGGTTCCGCGGTTGGTAGCTTGGTTTCCTATGCTTTAGACATTACAGGGATTGACCCGGTAGAGAAAAATCTGATTTTTGAACGCTTCCTCAATCGTGAACGCTATACCATGCCTGATATTGATATCGATATTCCTGATATTTATCGTCCAGATTTTATCAGGTATGTTGGCAATAAATATGGTAGTAAACATGCGGCTCAAATCGTTACTTTTTCAACCTTTGGAGCCAAGCAGGCTCTGCGTGATGTTTTGAAACGCTTTGGTGTGCCCGAGTATGAATTATCCGCAATTACTAAGAAAATCAGTTTTCGGGACAATCTCAAGTCAGCCTATGAGGGTAACCTCCAGTTTCGTCAGCAAATCAATAGTAAGTTGGAATACCAAAAAGCCTTTGAAATTGCTTGCAAGATAGAGGGATATCCAAGACAAACATCTGTCCATGCGGCTGGTGTTGTGATCAGTGACCAAGATTTGACCGACTACATTCCTCTAAAGCATGGTGATGAAATTCCACTGACTCAGTATGATGCCCATGGAGTTGAAGCTAGTGGACTTTTGAAAATGGACTTTCTGGGACTACGAAATTTGACCTTTGTCCAAAAAATGCAAGAGTTACTTGCTGAAACAGAAGGGATTCATCTGAAAATAGAAGAAATCGATTTGGAAGACAAAGAAACGCTGGCTTTATTTGCATCTGGTAATACAAAAGGTATCTTTCAATTTGAACAACCTGGCGCTATTCGCCTGCTTAAGCGTGTGCAGCCAGTCTGTTTTGAAGATGTCGTAGCGACTACTTCCCTAAATCGACCAGGTGCAAGTGACTATATCAATAATTTTGTGGCAAGAAAGCATGGTCAGGAAGAAGTGACTGTTCTGGATCAAGTACTGGAGGATATTTTGGCTCCAACCTACGGCATTATGCTCTATCAGGAGCAGGTTATGCAGGTTGCCCAGCGTTTTGCTGGATTTAGTCTTGGGAAAGCCGATATTTTGCGTCGTGCTATGGGGAAAAAGGATGCCTCTGCCATGCATGAGATGAGGGAATCCTTTATTCAAGGGGCATTAGAAGCTGGTCATACTGTGGAAAAAGCAGAGCAGGTCTTTGATGTTATGGAGAAGTTTGCTGGTTATGGTTTTAACAGGTCACACGCCTATGCTTACTCAGCCTTGGCCTTCCAGTTGGCCTATTTCAAAACGCATTATCCAGCTATCTTTTATCAGATCATGTTGAATTCTGCCAATAGTGATTACCTAACAGATGCATTAGAAGCAGGTTTTGAAGTAGCTCCTCTGTCCATCAACACTATTCCCTATCACGATAAAATTGCGAATAAGTCCATTTATCTAGGTCTGAAATCGATTAAGGGAGTCAGCAAAGATTTGGCGCTTTGGATAATTGAAAATAGACCCTATTCGAACATTGAAGATTTTGTAGCTAAATTACCTGATAATTATCTGAAACTTCCTTTGCTGGAACCTTTGGTAAAAGTTGGTCTTTTCGATTCATTTGAAAAAAATCGTCAAAAAGTATTCAATAATTTAGATAATCTATTTGAATTTGTGAAAGAGTTGGGAAGCTTGTTTGGTGATACAATTTATAGCTGGCAGGAATCGGAAGATTGGACTGAACAAGAAAAATTCTATATGGAACAAGAGCTTTTAGGGATAGGTGTCAGCAAACATCCCCTACAAACTATTGCAAGTAAAGCTATTTACCCGATTACCCCAATCGGAAATTTGTCAGAAAATAGCTACGCTATTATTTTGGTTGAAGTTCAGAAGATAAAAGTAATTCGTACCAAAAAGGGTGAAAATATGGCTTTCTTACAGGTGGATGATAGCAAGAAAAAATTGGATGTCACTCTCTTTTCAGACTTATATCGTCAGGTTGGGCAGGAAATAAAAGAGGGAGCCTTCTACTATATAAAAGGAAAAATCCAGTCACGTGATGGCCGTCTGCAAATGATTGCACAAGATTTGAAAGAAGCAGTGGCTGAACGATTTTGGATTCAGGTTAAAAATCATGAATATGATAAAGAAATTTCAAACATCTTAGACCAGTATAAAGGCCCAATCCCAGTCATCATAAGGTATGAAGAGGAACAGAAAACAATTGTTTCTTCCCAATATTTTGTGACTAAATCCAATGAATTAGAAGCGAAATTGGATAAAATTGCTATGAAAACGATTTATCACTAAAATTACGGAAAATAGAAGAATTTTCCATTTAAATGTGATATAATCAGTAGGAATGTTAAAAGAAAAAGGAGCATAAACTAAATGAAACGTATTGCTGTTTTGACTAGTGGTGGAGACGCCCCTGGTATGAACGCTGCCATCCGCGCAGTTGTTCGTCAAGCAATTTCAGAAGGAATGGAAGTTTTTGGTATCTATGATGGATATGCTGGAATGGTTGCTGGTGAAATTCATCCCCTAGATGCTGCTTCAGTAGGAGACATCATTTCTCGTGGTGGTACTTTCCTTCACTCAGCTCGTTACCCAGAGTTTGCTCAACTTGAAGGGCAACTTAAAGGGATTGAGCAATTGAAAAAACACGGGATTGAAGGCGTAGTGGTTATCGGTGGTGACGGATCTTACCACGGTGCTATGCGTTTGACTGAACATGGCTTCCCAGCTATCGGTCTTCCAGGTACAATCGATAACGATATCGTTGGTACTGACTTCACAATCGGTTTTGATACTGCGGTTACTACTGCTATGGACGCTATCGATAAGATTCGTGATACATCATCAAGTCACCGTCGTACTTTTGTTATCGAAGTTATGGGACGTAACGCAGGTGATATCGCTCTTTGGGCAGGTATCGCAACTGGTGCTGACGAAATTATCATCCCTGAAGAAGGCTTCAAGATGGAAGATATCGTAGCAAGTATCAAAGCTGGTTATGAGTGTGGTAAAAAACACAATATCATCGTCTTGGCTGAAGGTGTGATGTCAGCGGCTGAATTTGGTCAAAAACTGAAAGAAGCTGGAGATACAAGCGACCTTCGTGTGACAGAACTTGGACATATTCAACGTGGTGGTTCTCCAACTGCGCGTGACCGTGTTTTAGCATCACGTATGGGTGCTCATGCCGTTAAACTTCTTAAAGAAGGTATCGGTGGTGTTGCGGTTGGTATCCGTAATGAGAAAATGGTTGAAAACCCAATTCTTGGAACTGCAGAAGAAGGAGCATTGTTCAGCTTGACTGCAGATGGTAAGATTGTGGTTAACAACCCACACAAGGCTGATCTTGAACTATCTAGCTTGAATAAGAGCTTGTCATAATTTATAATTTAGTTAATAAGACCAAAAAGGTTATATATATAAAGGAGTCACAAAAATCATGAACAAACGTGTAAAAATCGTTGCAACTTTGGGACCTGCGGTAGAAATCCGTGGTGGTAAAAAATTCGGTGATGACGGATACTGGGGTGAAAAACTTGATGTTGAAGCTTCAGCTAAAAACATTGCTAAATTGATTGAAGCTGGTGCTAACACATTCCGTTTCAACTTCTCACACGGTGACCACCAAGAACAAGGTGAGCGTATGGCAACTGTTAAACTTGCTGAAAAACTTGCAGGTAAAAAAGTTGGTTTCCTTCTTGATACAAAAGGACCAGAAATCCGTACTGAATTGTTTGAAGGAGATGCAAAAGAGTACTCTTACACAACTGGTGAAAAAATCCGTGTTGCTACTAAGCAAGGAATCAAATCAACTCGTGATGTGATTGCATTGAACGTTGCTGGTGCTCTTGATATCTATGATGATGTTGAAGTTGGTCGTCAAGTTTTGGTTGACGATGGTAAACTTGGTCTTCGTGTGGTTGCTAAAGATGATGCGGCTCGTGAATTTGAAGTTGAAGTTGAAAACGATGGCGTAATTGCTAAACAAAAAGGTGTTAACATCCCTAACACTAAAATTCCTTTCCCAGCTCTTGCTGAACGCGATAACGATGATATCCGCTTTGGTCTTGAACAAGGTATCAACTTCATCGCGATTTCATTCGTACGTACTGCAAAAGACGTTAACGAAGTTCGTGCAATCTGTAAAGAAACTGGTAACGGACACGTTCAATTGTTCGCTAAAATCGAAAACCAACAAGGTATCGACAACTTGGATGAAATCATCGAAGCTGCTGATGGTATCATGATCGCTCGTGGTGACATGGGTATCGAAGTACCATTTGAAATGGTTCCAGTTTACCAAAAAATGATCATCAAGAAAGTCAATGCTGCAGGTAAAGTTGTTATCACTGCAACAAACATGCTTGAAACAATGACTGAAAAACCACGTGCAACTCGTTCAGAAGTATCAGACGTATTTAACGCTGTTATCGACGGAACTGACGCAACAATGCTTTCAGGTGAGTCTGCAAATGGTAAATACCCACTTGAGTCTGTTCGTACAATGGCAACTATCGATAAGAATGCTCAAACTCTTCTTAACGAATACGGACGTTTGAACTCAGATTCATTCGAACGTAACTCTAAGACAGAAGTAATGGCTTCAGCTGTTAAAGATGCTACTAACTCAATGGACATTAAATTGGTTGTAACTCTTACTAAGACAGGTCACACTGCACGTTTGATTTCTAAATACCGTCCAAATGCTGACATCTTGGCATTGACATTCGACGAATTGACAGAACGTGGCTTGATGTTGAACTGGGGTGTTATCCCAATGTTGACAGATGCTCCATCATCAACTGACGATATGTTCGAAATTGCTGAACGTAAAGCGGTAGAAGCAGGTCTTGTTGAATCAGGTGATGATATCGTTATCGTTGCTGGTGTACCAGTAGGAGAAGCTGTTCGTACAAATACAATGCGTATCCGTACAGTCCGCTAATCAAAATTGAAAAAGCCTATCATATCAAGCTTATAGCCTGTATGATGGGCTATTTTTTTGTCTATGGGGCACAACTTTTTACTTGATATTTAATGAGACAGTATCAAGTGAATCAATCACTGCTTGTTTCATGACATTTGTAATGTGAGTATAGATTACAGTTGTTTTTTATGGCTTACACAAGATACGCTGTCTTGTAGAAGCGAACGTAAAACAGATATTAAGTTTAAATACAGAAAAAACAACCCCCTGATGATTCAAGGAGTTGTCTATAGCTAGATTAGTTTTTTGAAGCTGCTTGGAATTCAGGATTTTTCCATGCTTCATCAATGATAGCTTGCAATTCTTTTGCAGATGCTTGCATTTTTTGAGTTTCTGCGTCGTTCAATGGGATGTTTACTGGACGAACGATACCGTGGGCACCAACGATAGCAGGTTGACCGAT
The DNA here is from genome assembly GCA_963515655.1 of Streptococcus mitis. Lineage (GTDB taxonomy): Bacteria > Bacillota > Bacilli > Lactobacillales > Streptococcaceae > Streptococcus > Streptococcus mitis_DP. Next base: position 29,968 of record CAUPZW010000013.1, on the reverse strand, counting down.
AAAGACGTTCTCAACTCCATATTGACCTTCTTGGAATACTGAAAGTGGAAGAACAGCATTTTCATCATCAAGGATAGCTTTTGTAATACGAGCAAGGGCTACAGCGATACCGTAGTATGTTGCACCTTTTTTGTTGATGATTGAGTAAGCAGCATCACGAACTGAGATGAAGAGTTCTACAAGGTCCGCTTCATCCAAGTCACGGTTAGCTTGCAGCCATTGTTCCAATTTTACACCGGCAACGTTAGCATGTGACCAAACGGCAAACTCAGAGTCACCGTGTTCACCCATGATGTAGGCGTGAACTGAACGTGCATCTACACCAATTTTTTCAGCAAGTGCTTGACGGAAACGAGCTGAGTCAAGTGAAGTACCTGAACCGATAACGCGTTCTTTAGGGAATCCAGAGAATTTCCAAGTTGAATAAGTCAAGACATCTACTGGGTTAGCTGCAACAAGGAAGATACCATCAAAACCTGAAGCAACAACTTGCTCAACGATAGATTTGTTAATTGCAAGGTTTTTACCCACAAGGTCAAGACGAGTTTCACCTGGTTTTTGTGGAGCGCCGGCAGTGATGACAACAAGGTCAGCGTCTGCACAGTCTTCGTACTTAGCAGCGTAGATTTTCTTTGGTGAAGTAAATGCAAGCGCGTGGCTAAGGTCTTCAGCATCACCAACTGCTTTTTCAAACAATTGAGGAATTTCAATAATACCAAGTTCTTGTGCGATTCCTTGAGTAACAAGAGCGAAAGCGTAAGATGAACCTACGGCACCATCACCAACAAGGATAACTTTTTTGTGTTGTTTAGTTAGTGTCATTTGTCTAAACATCTCCTTAATTTTATTTAGGGATTTTCCCAGATAAATTCATTCTATCACTTTTAAAAAGCTTTGTCACGAATATGCCTTGCAGATCTTGATGTAAACGTTTTAGTGGGGTAGAAGGCTGAAATATAGGATACAATATGGTATAATATAACTGATTACTAATTGTGAAACGAGGCATTTATTAATGCAGGATAAAAATTTAGTGAATGTCAATCTGACAAAGGAGATGAAGACGAGCTTTATCGATTACGCCATGAGTGTTATCGTAGCGCGGGCGCTTCCTGATGTTCGAGATGGCTTGAAACCTGTTCACCGTCGGATTCTCTATGGAATGAATGAATTAGGTGTTACCCCAGACAAACCTCATAAAAAATCTGCTCGTATTACAGGGGATGTCATGGGTAAATACCACCCACACGGGGATTCCTCTATCTATGAAGCTATGGTTCGTATGGCTCAATGGTGGAGCTATCGTTACATGCTTGTAGATGGGCATGGAAACTTTGGTTCTATGGATGGTGATGGTGCTGCTGCCCAGCGTTATACTGAGGCACGCATGAGCAAGATTGCTCTGGAAATGCTTCGAGATATCAATAAGAATACGGTTGATTTCGTTGATAACTATGATGCCAATGAACGTGAACCATTGGTCTTGCCTGCACGTTTTCCAAATCTTTTGGTCAATGGAGCAACTGGTATTGCCGTTGGGATGGCTACCAACATTCCTCCTCACAATCTAGGTGAGACCATTGATGCGGTCAAGCTCGTCATGGACAATCCTGAAGTGACTACCAAGGACTTGATGGAAGTCTTGCCTGGTCCAGATTTTCCAACAGGTGCCCTTGTCATGGGGAAATCAGGCATTCATAAGGCTTATGAAACAGGTAAAGGTTCTATTGTTCTCCGTTCTCGTACAGAGATTGAAATGACCAAGACGGGACGTGAGCGCATTGTTGTAACGGAATTTCCTTATATGGTCAATAAAACCAAGGTGCATGAGCATATTGTTCGCTTAGTTCAGGAAAAACGCATTGAGGGGATTACAGCAGTACGTGATGAGTCCAACCGTGAAGGTGTTCGGTTCGTTATTGAAGTTAAACGAGATGCTTCAGCAAATGTTATCCTTAACAACCTCTTCAAGATGACCCAGATGCAAACCAATTTTGGTTTTAATATGTTGGCGATTCAAAATGGGGTTCCGAAGATTTTATCTCTTCGTCAGATTTTGGATGCTTATATCGAACACCAAAAAGAAGTGGTTATTCGTCGGACACGTTTTGATAAGGAAAAAGCGGAAGCGCGTGCGCATATCTTAGAAGGTCTCTTAATCGCACTCGACCATATCGACGAAGTGATTCGTATCATCCGTGCTAGTGAAACTGATGCGGAAGCGCAAGCCGAGTTGATGAGTAAGTTTAAGCTTTCTGAACGTCAAAGTCAGGCTATCCTAGACATGCGTCTTCGTCGTTTGACAGGTTTGGAACGCGATAAGATTCAGTCTGAGTATGATGATCTCTTGGCTTTGATTGCAGATTTGGCGGATATTCTTGCTAAGCCAGAGCGTGTTTCTCAAATCATCAAAGATGAATTGGACGAAGTTAAGCGTAAGTTTGGCGACCAACGTCGTACAGAGTTGATGGTCGGTGAAGTCTTAAGCCTCGAAGATGAGGATCTGATTGAAGAATCGGATGTCTTGATTACGCTTTCTAATAAGGGCTACATCAAACGTCTGGATCAAGCCGAGTTTACTGCTCAAAAACGTGGGGGTCGTGGTGTTCAAGGAACCGGGGTTAAGGATGATGATTTTGTCCGAGAGTTAGTGTCAACTAGCACTCATGATCATCTACTCTTCTTCACAAATAAAGGTCGAGTCTATCGCCTTAAAGGATATGAAATTCCTGAATATGGCCGTACTGCCAAGGGATTGCCGATTGTCAATCTTTTGAAATTGGATGAAGGCGAAAGTATCCAGACTATCATCAATGTTGAATCTGAACGCAGTGATGAAGCCTATCTCTTCTTCACAACCCGTCATGGTATCGTGAAGAGAACCAGCGTCAAGGAATTTGCTAACATTCGTCAGAATGGTCTCAAGGCTTTGAATCTCAAGGACGAAGATGAGTTGATTAATGTCTTGTTGACAGAAGAAGATACGGATATTATCATTGGGACCAAGTTTGGTTATGCAGTTCGCTTTAATCAATCAGCTGTTCGTGGCATGAGTCGTATCGCCACTGGTGTGAAAGGTGTTAACCTCCGTGATGGAGATACAGTAGTCGGAGCGAGCGTAATTACTGATCAAGATGAAGTTCTTATTATTACTGAAAAAGGATATGGGAAGCGTACAGTTGCGACTGAATATCCAACAAAAGGTCGTGGTGGTAAAGGGATGAAGACGGCTAATGTAGCTGAAAAAAATGGTCCTCTATCAGGTCTTTTAACAGTTAAAGGCGATGAAGACTTGATGATTATCACTGATACGGGTGTCATGATTCGAACCAATGTTGCCAATATTTCACAAACAGGTCGCTCAACTATGGGAGTTAAAGTGATGCGCCTGGATCAAGATGCTAAAATTGTAACCTTTACTACGGTTGCAGCAGCAGAAAAAGAAGAAGTTGGGACAGAAAACGAAACAGAAGGTGAAGCATAATGTCTCATAAAAAGAATAAAAAGAAAACAAATCGTAAAAATTTACTAATCAATATTTTAGCAGGATTTTTGATTCTATTATCAATTGCTTTGATTTTTAATGCTAAACTGCGTGATATGGTTATGGTTTGGAATACTAATAAGTATCAAGTTAGTCAGGTCTCAAAAGAGAAATTAGAAGAAAATCAAGAAACCGAAGGAAATTTTGATTTTGATTCGGTCAAAGCAATTTCTTCTGAAGCTGTTTTAGCTTCTCAATGGGATACTCAAAAATTACCAGTTATTGGTGGAATTGCTATTCCTGAATTAGAAATGAATCTGCCGATTTTTAAAGGATTGAATAACGTAAATCTATATTATGGTGCTGGTACTATGAAGCGTGACCAAGTGATGGGAGAAGGAAATTATAGTCTAGCTAGTCATCATATTTTTGGTGTTGATAATGCTAATAAAATGTTATTCTCTCCTTTGGATAATGCTAAAAATGGTATGAAAATTTATCTAACTGATAAAAATAAAGTTTATACTTATGAAATACGTGAAGTCAAACGTGTTACACCAGATCGTGTTGATGAGGTTGATGATAGAGAAGGGGTCAATGAGATCACATTAGTAACCTGTGAAGACCTTGCTGCTACAGAACGTATTATTGTAAAAGGTGATTTGAAAGAAACAAAAGAATATTCACAAACATCTGATGAAATCCTAACAGCTTTTAATCAACCATATAAACAATTTAGTTAAGATAAGTCAGTGAAAAGATGATATCTGGAGAGGACAATCCTTGTCTTCTCCATTTTATATTTAGAGCTATGAAAATTTGTTTATTGCAGTTGTTATAGTATATTGAAATAGAATCTGAACAAATTGATTAAGGAATTTAAAGCAATTTCTATAAATATTTTAGAAGAGATATTGTGAGATTCTAGATTCAATCTACTATAATATTCTGAAAATCAAAAATATTAAGTTTAATGATGTTACTAGTAATCTTACTTAGTTTTGGAATACTCTCATTGAGGGATGGTGATGATTTTATCTTTATCCTTAAGAAATGTTTTAAAGACAGAGTGAAACAAAGGTGGAGGTTGTTGACTCTTTTTATACCATAACTAATAATACAAAGTGTGTAATCTTAAAGTAGATATAAATAGTTAAATTTTAAAAAAATTATTATTTGTTTATTTTTTATGTTATAATAACAAATATAAAGAGTTAGGAGATGTTTATGAGTTCTTCAGAGTTTATTTCGAAGATAGATTATTATTGCCATAAGAAAGAAAGTCTTTTCAAGCAAAGTAAGTTCAAATATGCTATTCGTTCCATGTTTGCAGGTGCTTTTTTAACCTTCAGTACAGCTGCTGGTGCTATTGGTGCAGATTTACTTAATAGTATTGTTCCAAGTAGTGGGTATTTCCTTTTCCCATTTGTTTTTGCTTGGGGGCTGGTTTATATTGTCTTCTTAAATGCGGAATTGGTAACTTCCAACATGATGTACCTAACAGCAGGCGCATTTTTAAAAAAGATGGATTGGAAAAAGGCAATGATTATTTTACTATATTGTACTTTGTTTAATCTCATTGGTGCCTTGGTAGCTGGATGGGCCTTTGCCAACTCGTCGGCCTTTTCCCATTTGACCCATGATAGTTTCCTTCCTAAGCTTGTAGCCAAGAAATTGGCGCGTCCAAGTGATTTAGTCTTACTTGAGGGAATTCTTGCCAATGTATTTGTAAATATTGCCATTCTTTCATCTATACTAGTTAAAGATGGTGCCGCTAAACTATGGATTATTTTATCAGCTATTTCCATGTTTGTCTTCTTGTCCAATGAGCATATTGCTGCCAATTTTGCTTCCTTTAGTATTATGAAATTCAGCATGATTGCTGATCAAGTACCTCACTTTGATCTTCCAAATATCCTTCGACATTGGGGTGTAACTTTCATTGCTAACTTTATAGGTGGAGGTCTTCTGATTGGTTTACCGTATGCCTTTCTAAATAAGAATGAAGATATATATGTTGATTAAGAAGAGTTAGTGTATCAGGGAGAATCAGAACGATTCTCTCTTTTTCTTTTACAAAATAGGCTTGCAGAGAAAATCGTTTTTAAATTGTAACAATAAAATATATTAAATAGAATAAAAGTTACTCCATGCAACCTCAATATTCTGATAACTAAAACTTCTAAAAGCTTATTATTAAAACAATATAAACGATTACTGGTTTTATAAATTTATTAAAAATGCAATTAGGAAAGGCTTTTCATCATATCGATTTTATGTTATAATTATCACAAATAAAATTTTTAGGAGTTTATTATGCTTTCTTCAGAATTTATCTCAAAGATTGAATTTGCTTGTAAGAAGAAAGAAAGTCTTTATAGTCAAAGCAAATGTAAGTATGCGATTCGTGCTATATTCGCAGGTGCATTCTTAACATTCAGTACAGCTGCAGGTGCAGTTGGGGCTGACTTGATTAATAAAATTGCACCAGGTAGTGGACGCTTCCTCTTCCCATTTGTCTTTGCTTGGGGATTGGCCTACATTGTTTTCTTGAATGCCGAGTTGGTAACATCAAACATGATGTTTTTGACTGCTGGTAGTTTCTTGAAAAAAATCTCTTGGAGAAAAACAGCTGAGATTTTACTTTACTGTACCTTGTTTAACCTTATCGGGGCTTTGATAGCAGGTTGGGGCTTTGCTCATTCAGCAGCCTATGCAAATCTGACTCATGATAGTTTTATCTCTGGGGTTGTAGAGATGAAGTTAGGCCGTTCAAATGAATTAATCTTGCTTGAGGCGATTTTGGCAAATATTTTCGTAAATATTGCGATTCTTTCATTTGTTTTGGTCAAAGATGGTGGTGCCAAACTTTGGCTTGTGTTATCAGCAATTTACATGTTTGTATTCTTAACAAACGAGCACATTGCGGCGAACTTTGCTTCTTTCGCGATTGTGAAATTCAGTGTTGCTGCTGACTCAATTGCCAACTTCGGTGTTGGAAATATGCTTCGTCACTGGGGTGTAACCTTCGTTGGAAACTTGATTGGCGGTGGTCTCTTGATGGGTCTTCCATATGCCTTCCTCAATAAAAATGAAGATACTTATGTAGATTAAGAAACTGAGCACGATTGAATCGTGCCTTTTTCGTTTTTAAAATAAGGTAATAGTTAGTTCTTATATCAAAATATAGAAAACTAATATTGGTAAACTATACCTTAAGGTGCTACAATATTCTTAATCAAACTATTTGGAGGTCGCCCTATGACTCGTGATTTTAAATTTGAAACTTTGCAACTACATGCTGGTCAAGTTGTGGATCCAGCTACCAAGTCTCGTGCAGTGCCGATTTATCAGACAACATCCTTTGTTTTTGATGACACGCAGGAAGGTGCCGATTTGTTTGCCTTGAGAAAACCAGGGAACATTTATACTCGTATCACCAACCCTACAACAGCTGCCTTTGAAGAAAGAATTGCTGCCCTTGAAGGTGGTGTTGGAGCTCTTGCAACAGCATCAGGTATGGCCGCGGTGACTTATACGATTTTGGCGCTTGCCCATGCAGGTGACCATGTAGTGGCAGCATCAACTATTTACGGTGGAACCTTCAATCTTTTGAAAGAAACCCTTCCTCGTTATGGTATCACAACAACCTTTGTCGATATTGATAATTTGGAGGAAGTGGAAGCAGCTATCAATGACAATACCAAGCTTGTTCTGATTGAAACCTTGGGTAACCCCTTGATTAATATTCCAGATTTGGAAAAATTGGCAGAGATTGCTCATAAACACCAGATTCCACTTGTTTCTGACAATACCTTTGCAACACCTTATTTGATTAACGTTTTTTCTCACGGTGTAGATATTGCTATTCACTCTGCGACTAAGTTTATCGGTGGGCATGGTACAACTATTGGAGGAGTGATTGTTGACAGTGGTCGTTTTGACTGGGCGGCTTCAGGGAAATTCCCTCAATTTGTTGAGGAAGACCCAAGCTACCACAACTTGAGCTATACTCGTGATGTGGGTGCAGCAGCCTTTATTATCGCTGTTCGTGTTCAATTGCTCCGTGATACAGGTGCTGCCTTGTCACCATTTAATGCTTTCTTGTTACTCCAAGGACTTGAAACCCTTTCTCTTCGTGTCGAACGTCATGTGCAAAATGCAGAGAAAATTGTCGATTTCCTTGTCAACCATCCTAAGGTAGAAAAGGTCAACTATCCAAAATTGGCTGATAGTCCTTATCATGCCTTGGCTGAGAAATACTTGCCAAAAGGTGTGGGCTCAATCTTTACCTTCCATGTCAAAGGTGGGGAGGCAGAAGCACGCAAGGTCATTGATAATTTAGAAATCTTTTCTGACCTTGCGAACGTAGCAGATGCTAAATCGCTTGTTGTCCATCCAGCTACAACCACTCACGGTCAATTGTCAGAAAAAGACCTTGAAGCAGCAGGTGTCACACCAAACCAAATTCGTTTGTCAATTGGACTTGAAAATGTAGATGATTTAATCGAAGACTTGCGCTTGGCCTTGGAAAAAATTTAAAGAAAAAGAAGTTAAACAGTGGGTTTTGACTCACTGTTTTTGATTTTCCCTTAGGCATGATATAATGGTTACAGAAGCCTAGAAAGAGGAACGATATGAACGAAATCAAATGTCCCAACTGTGGGGAAGTATTTACAGTAAATGAAAGTCAGTATGCCGAACTTTTATCCCAAGTGAGAACGGCTGAGTTTGATAAGGAACTACACGATCGGATGAAGCAGGAACTGGCTTTGGCTGAGCAAAAGGCCATGAATGAACAACAGTCTAAACTGGCTCAAAAAGACAAAGAAATTGCTCAATTGCAGAGTCAAATCCAAAACTTTGATACAGAAAAAGAATTGGCCAAGAAAGAAGTTGAACAGACAAGCCATCAGGCCTTATTAGCAAAGGACAAGGAAGTGCAGGCCTTGGAAAATCAACTGGCCACCTTGCGTTTGGAACATGAAAATCAACTACAAAAGACCCTTTCTGACCTTGAAAAAGAACGTGATCAAGTCCAAAATCAGCTCCTCTTGCAAGAAAAGGAAAATGAGTTGTCTTTGGCTTCTGTTAAGCAAAACTATGAAGCACAGCTCAAGGCAGCGAGTGAACAAGTCGAATTTTATAAGAATTTTAAGGCACAGCAGTCTACAAAAGCTATCGGGGAAAGTCTGGAACACTATGCAGAGAGTGAGTTTAACAAGGTCCGTAGTTTTGCCTTTCCAAATGCTTACTTTGAGAAGGATAACAAGGTCTCTGCGCGTGGGTCTAAGGGTGACTTTATCTTTCGTGAGTGTGATGAAGATGGATTAGAGATTATCTCCATTATGTTTGAGATGAAAAATGAAGCGGACGGAACAGAGAAGAAGCACAAGAATGCAGATTTTTACAAGGAATTGGACAAGGACCGTCGGGAGAAGAACTGTGAGTATGCAGTTTTGGTGACCATGCTTGAGGCTGATAATGACTACTTTAACACAGGGATTGTAGATGTCAGTCATGAGTATGAAAAGATGTATGTGGTTCGTCCTCAATTCTTTATCCAGTTGATTGGGCTTTTGCGAAATGCGGCGCTTAATTCCCTAAAATACAAGCAGGAGTTGGCCTTGGTTCGCGAGCAAAATATCGACATTACGCATTTTGAGGAAGACTTGGATGCCTTTAAGTTAGCTTTTGCTAAAAACTATAATTCAGCTTCGACCAACTTTGGAAAAGCTATTGATGAAATCGACAAGGCCATCAAACGTATGGAAGTGGTTAAGAAGTTCCTAACCACATCCGAAAACCAACTCCGCCTGGCTAATAATAAGTTAGAAGACGTTTCAGTCAAAAAATTGACCCGTAAAAATCCAACCATGAAAGCTAAGTTTGAAGCGCTGAAGGGGGAGTAGAAAACAAAAATGAACGGTATTATTAACTTAAAAAAAGAAGCGGGGATGACTTCGCATGATGCGGTTTTTAAACTGCGCAAGATTTTGGGAACCAAGAAAATTGGTCATGGTGGGACCTTGGATCCGGATGTAGTGGGAGTTCTGCCCATTGCGGTTGGCAAGGCGACACGCATGGTCGAGTTTATGCAGGATGAGGGCAAGGTCTATGAGGGTGAAATCACTCTGGGCTATTCCACGACGACTGAGGATGCTAGCGGGGAAGTGGTCGCAGAGACACCTGTTTTATCGCACTTGGATGAAAAGCTTGTTGATGAAGCAATCGCCAGACTGACAGGACCTATTATTCAGATTCCGCCTATGTATTCGGCAGTCAAGGTCAATGGTCGTAAGCTCTATGAGTATGCACGTGCAGGTCAGGAAGTAGAGCGACCAGAACGTCAGGTAACCATCTACCAATTTGATCGGACAAGTCCGATTTCTTATGAGGGTCATCTTGCACGCTTTACTTTTCGTGTAAAATGCAGTAAAGGGACTTATATCCGTACCTTATCGGTTGACTTGGGAGAGAAGCTGGGTTATGCGGCTCATATGTCTCAGTTGACACGGACTAGTGCTGCAGGGTTACAGTTAGATGTTGCTTTGACCTTGGAAGAAATTGCTGAAAAAGTAGAGGCTGGTCAACTGGACTTTCTCTATCCTCTAGAGATTGGGACAGGCGACCTTATCAAAGTTTTCCTAACTCAAGAAGAGGCTACAGAAGTACGCTTTGGTCGTTTTATCGAACTCGAACAAACAGAACAAGAATTGGCTGCCTTTGAAGATGACAAATTACTAGCCATTCTTGAAAAACGGGGGGATCTTTACAAGCCAAGGAAGGTTTTTAGCTAGTATAATTGAAGTGTAGAAATTGGAATTGTTTCTCCTAAACTATCCAAACCAGACTATAAATTTTGTAAAAAATGTGATAGAATAGACGACGGATAAAAAAACGGAGGATAGCATGCAAAATAGACCAATCATTATCGGAGTGACAGGTGGTTCTGGTGGTGGTAAGACCAGTGTTTCAAGAGCCATTTTATCGCATTTTCCTGATGAAAAGATTTCCATGATTGAGCATGATTCATACTACAAGGATCAGTCTCACTTGACCTTTGAAGAGCGTGTCAAAACCAACTATGACCATCCTTTTGCCTTTGATACAGACTTGATGATTGAGCAAATTAAGGAATTGTTGGCAGGGCGCCCGGTGGATATTCCGACTTATGACTATACAGAGCATACACGAAGCAGCAAGACCTATCGTCAGGAACCTCAAGATGTCTTTATCGTTGAGGGGATTTTGGTCTTAGAGGACAAGCGTCTGCGCGATTTGATGGATATCAAGATTTTTGTGGATACAGATGATGATGTGCGCATTATTCGTCGTATCAAGCGTGATATGGAGGAGCGTGGTCGTAGCCTTGATAGCGTCATTGACCAGTACTTAGGTGTGGTTAAACCAATGTACCACCAGTTTATCGAGCCAACCAAGCGTTATGCGGATATCGTCATTCCTGAGGGGGTCAGCAATACCGTTGCTATTGACCTGTTGACGACCAAGATTGCAAAGATTTTGGAAGAAGCTCGAAACAGCAAATAATCAGATGAGGAGGTCTTGCCTCCTTTTTCTATTTTTCCCTCATAATGGTACATAAATGGAGATTTTTAGGCATAATTTTGGTATAATAATACCCATGAAAGAGCAAGAAAATGAATAGTAGGTGGAGATGGAAAAGTATTTATCGGTAACAACTTTGACCAAGTATCTGAAAATGAAATTCGATAAAGACCCTTACTTGGAACGGGTCTATTTAACTGGCCAAGTTTCCAACTTTCGTAAACGACCTACTCACCAATATTTTTCCCTAAAAGACGACCATGCTGTCATTCAAGCGACCATCTGGTCTGGGATTTATCAGAAATTAGGCTTTGATCTTGAAGAAGGGATGAAGATCAATGTGATTGGGCGTGTACAGGTCTATGAACCCAGCGGTAGCTACTCCATTATCATTGAAAAGGCTGAGCCTGATGGGGTTGGGGCGCTTGCGATTCAGTTTGAACAACTCAAGAAAAAATTGACGGAAGAAGGTCTGTTTCAAGAACGCTTCAAGCAACCTCTTCCCCAATTTTCTAAGCGAATTGGTGTAGTGACAAGTCGTAGTGGAGCCGTTATTCGAGATATTATCACGACCATCAGCAGACGTTTTCCTGGTGTTGATATTCTCCTCTATCCGACTAAGGTGCAAGGTGATGGAGCCGCGGAGGAAATTTCTCGAAATATTGCGCGTGCTAATCAACGTGACGATTTGGATTTACTGATTATTGGTCGTGGTGGTGGTTCCATCGAGGATCTCTGGGCCTTTAACGAAGAAATTGTGGTACGAGCTATTTTTGAATCTCGTTTGCCAATCATTTCTAGTGTGGGGCATGAGACGGATGTGACCTTGGCGGATTTTGTGGCAGATCGACGAGCTGCAACGCCAACGGCGGCAGCTGAACTAGCAACACCTGTGACCAAGTTGGATCTATTAGCTCATTTGCAAAATCAGGAAAAACGGATGGCAACGGCAGTACGAAATATTCTATCTAAGAAACAAGAAGCTTTGAAAAAATGCAGTCAGTCAGTCATCTTTAGACAGCCAGAGCGCTTGTATGATGGTTATTTGCAACGCTTGGACCAACTGCAACTGCGCTTAAAACAAAGTTTGCGCACACAGATTTCCGATAACAAACAGCTAGTACAAGCAAGGACACATCAACTGGTGCAATTATCACCTGTGACCAAAATCCAACGCTATCAAGACCGCCTAGGTCAGTTGGATAAGCTCTTACGTAGCCAAATGGCGCTGGTTTATGATGCCAAGGTTGCTGAAGTGAAAAGACTTTCAGAAGCCCTACTGATGTTGGATACCAGTCGAATCGTGGCGCGTGGTTATGCTATTGTCAAAAAAGAAGAGTCCGTAATCGATTCGGTTGAGAGTTTGAAGAAAAAAGACCAAGTGACGCTTTTGATGCGAGATGGTCAAGTAGAATTAGAGGTTAAAGATGTCAAAACAAAAGAAATTTGAGGAAAATCTAGCAGAACTGGAGACCATTGTCCAAAGTTTGGAAAATGGTGAAATTGCTTTGGAAGATGCGATTGCTGCCTTTCAAAAGGGTATGGTCTTGTCAAAAGAACTCCAAGCGACGCTGGACAAGGCTGAAAAGACTTTGGTCAAGGTCATGCAAGAAGACGGAACAGAAAGTGATTTTGAATGAAAAAGCAAGAAAAATTAGCTCTTGTCGAGTCGGCCTTGGAAGATTTTTATGGAGACCAGCAGTTTGCCTCTAGTTTGCGAGAGTCTGTTCTCTATTCCATTCATGCTGGTGGCAAGCGTATTCGGCCTTTTCTCTTGTTAGAAGTTCTGGAAGCCTTGCAGGTCGCTATTAAACCTGTTCATGCACAAGTGGCTGCGGCCTTGGAAATGATTCATACAGGGAGCTTGATTCACGATGATCTTCCTGCCATGGATGATGACGATTATCGTCGGGGGCGTTTGACCAATCATAAGAAATTTGGCGAAGCAATGGCTATTTTGGCTGGAGATGCCTTATTCCTAGATCCCTTTGCCTTGATAGCGCAGGCAGATTTGCCAAGTCAGATCAAGGTGGACTTGATTGCCAACTTATCCCTTGCTTCAGGTAGTCTGGGCATGGTAGCAGGGCAAGTTTTGGATATGGAGGGCGAACATCAGCACTTGTCTTTGGAAGAACTCCAGACCATTCATGCTAATAAGACTGGGAAATTACTAGCCTATCCCTTCCAAGCAGCTGCTATTATAGCTGAATTGGCTCCTGAAATACAGGCAAAACTGAAAACTGTTGGCGAATTAATAGGGCTAGCTTTTCAAGTTCGAGATGATGTACTGGATGTGACAGCTAGTTTTGAGGAAATCGGCAAGACGCCTCAAAAGGACCTACAGGCAGAAAAATCAACCTATCCAGCCTTGTTGGGTTTGGAAGAGGCTATTGACTTTTGTAACCAAACCTTGGATCAAGCTAATGCCAAATTAGAAGAAATTGCCCAGCAGATTCCCTTTGAAACAGAATCGATTGTAAAAGTAGTAGAAAGTTTGAGAATCAATGGCTAAGGAAAGAGTGGATGTACTAGCTTATAAACAGGGCTTGTTTGAAACGCGAGAACAGGCAAAACGTGGTGTGATGGCTGGCCTAGTCGTAGCAGTGCTGAATGGAGAACGGTTTGACAAGCCAGGAGAGAAAATCCCAGATGATACTGAGCTGAAACTCAAGGGTGAAAAACTCAAGTATGTCAGCCGTGGTGGCTTGAAATTAGAAAAGGCCTTGCAGGTCTTTGATTTGTCAGTAGAAGGGGCAACAACGATTGATATCGGTGCCTCTACTGGAGGCTTTACCGACGTCATGTTGCAGAATGGTGCTGAGTTAGTCTATGCGGTGGACGTCGGTACCAATCAGTTAGCTTGGAAACTACGCCAAGACCCACGAGTTGTCAGCATGGAGCAGTTTAATTTCCGCTATGCAGAGAAGACTGATTTCGAAAAGGAACCGAGCTTTGCCAGTATTGATGTGAGTTTCATTTCCCTCAGTTTGATTCTGCCAGCCTTGCACCGAGTCTTGGCAAATCAAGGACAGGTTGTGGCTCTAGTTAAGCCCCAGTTTGAGGCAGGACGTGAGCAGATTGGAAAAAATGGAATTATTCGAGATGCTAAGGTTCATCAGAATGTCCTTGAATCTGTCACAGCTATGGCAGTAGAGGAAGGATTTTCAGTTCTTGGTTTGGATTTTTCTCCTATCCAAGGAGGGCATGGAAATATTGAGTTTTTAGCGTATTTGAAAAAAGAAGAGTCAGCAAGCAATCAGGTTCTTGCTGAGATTGAAGAAGTAGTAGAGAGGGCACATAGTCAATTTAAAAATGAATAAAAAAGAGAGACTTGAAAAAATTAGACGATTTGTGACAGATTATCAAATCGGTACGCAAGAAGAAATCGTAGAACATTTGAAAGAGGCAGGGATCACTGCTACTCAGGCAACGGTATCACGGGATATCAAAGAACTAGGTATTGTCAAAATTCCTTTGAGAGACAACACCTATGTCTATGAATTGCCAAAATCAATCGTAAAAAGTTTGCAACTGGCTGAAGACAATATCGAATCGGCAGAATTGATGGAAAAGATGATCAATCTCCAGGTTATCCCAGGAAATACGGCTTTTGTAAAAGCTCAGTTAATTGAGACTTTTGCGGACAAGATTTTTAGCTGTTTAGCTGATGATAGCTCGATTTTAGTCATTGCCAGAAGTGAAAGTCTAGCTGAGGAAATCTTTGAACAAGTAAAAAATTGGTAGGTCTATATGTTACTTGAAATTTCGATAAAAAACTTTGCCATTATTGAGGCTATTTCCCTCAATTTTGAAAAGGGAATGACTGTTCTGACCGGTGAAACAGGTGCAGGGAAGTCGATTATCATTGATGCCATGAATATGATGTTGGGAGCTCGTGCGACGACAGATGTTATTCGTCACGGTGCGCCAAAGGCAGAGATTGAGGGGCTTTTCTCCGTTGAGAATAGTCGCCTTTTGCAGGAAATTTTTGATGAGCAAGGTTTAGAATTGGGTGATGAAATTATCATCCGTCGGGAAATTTTGCAAAATGGTCGTAGTATCAGCCGTGTGAATGGTCAGATGGTCAATCTGTCTGTTTTGCGTGCTATTGGGCAACACCTTGTAGATATCCATGGTCAGCATGACCAAGAAGAGTTAATGCGTCCTCAACTGCATATTCAAATGTTGGATGAATTTGGCGATGTGGCTTTTTGGGACTTGAAAGAAACCTATCAAACGAGTTTTGATGCCTATCGAAAAATGCGCAAGCAGGTTCTGGAAGTCAAGAAAAACCAGCAGGAACACAAGACACGTATCGAAATGTTGGAATTTCAAATGGCAGAAATTGAGGCAGCAAACTTGCAAGCAGGTGAAGACTTGACTCTAAACCAAGAGCGAGATAAACTTCTCAACTATAAGAATATAGCGGATACGTTGACTAATGCCTACAGTATGTTGGACAATGAAGAGTTTTCAAGTCTGACCAATGTTCGTTCAGCCATGAATGACATGGAAAGTGTTGAAGAGTATGATCCTGAATACCGTGAAATTTTAAGCTCTCTGTCTGAGACCTACTATGTCTTAGAAGATATTAGCAAGCGTCTGGAAGCTATTATTGAGGACCTTGATTTTGATGGCAATCGTCTCATGCAGGTTGAGAATCGTTTGGATCTCCTTCATACCATTACCCGTAAGTATGGTGGGACTGTAGACGATGTCTTGCTTTATTTTGCTAAGATTACGGAAGAATACAATCTCTTGACAGGTAATAACCTTTCGTCTGAGGACATGGAAGCAGAGCTTAAAAAATTGGAAGTCAATCTTGTCGACTTGGCAGGTCAGCTTGCATCTGCTCGTCATGACTTGGCCAATCAACTTGAAGCAGAGATTAAACAAGAGCTTCAAGACCTCTATATGGAAAAAGCCCAGTTTCAGGTTCGTTTTAGCAAGGGAAAATTCAGTCGTGAGGGAAATGAAATGGTTGAGTTTTACATTTCAACCAACCCTGGTGAAGACTTTAAACCCTTGGTTAAGGTTGCGTCTGGTGGGGAATTATCTCGTCTCATGCTAGCTATTAAGTCTGCCTTTTCACGTAAAGAAGGCAAGACCAGCATTGTCTTTGATGAGGTGGATACGGGAGTTTCAGGACGTGTTGCCCAAGCTATTGCACAGAAGATTCACAAGATTGGCCAGCATGGACAGGTCCTTGCTATTTCCCATTTGCCACAAGTGATTGCGATTGCGGATTATCAATTCTTTATTGAGAAGATTAGCAATGACCATTCAACAGTTTCGACTGTTCGTCTCTTGACGGTTGAAGAGCGAGTGGAAGAAGTTGCTAAGATGTTGGCAGGTGATGATGTGACGGAAGCAGCCCTGACGCAAGCCAGAGAATTGTTGAGAAACAGGGAGAAATAAGATGACAGACTATTATGTAATTGGAGATGTTCACGGAAAAGCTGGGATGCTGGAAGACCTTCTCAAAACCTGGGATGGTCAGACCCAGTTGCTCTTTCTAGGGGATTTGATTGACCGTGGTGAGGATAGTCGCCGTGTTCTAGAAATGGTCAAGGATTTAGTGGACAATCAAGGGGCTATCTGTTTATCTGGAAACCACGAGTATATGTTTTTGACTTGGCTAGATGACCCAGAAGAAAGTTATGACCATTATCGTCGCAATGGTGGAGATACAACCATTAACTCTATCCTAGGTCGTCCCTTGGATGCACCGGTTGATGGAGTAGAAGATGCCAAGCGGGTGGCTACTGAAGCGGCAGATTTAGTCGAATTCATTCGTCAAATGCCGTTTGTGGTAGAGACAGATAAGTATATCTTTGTTCACGCAGGTATTGATTTGACCTTGGACGACTGGCATGAAACAACAGATTATAAAAAAGTCTGGCTTAGAAAACCATTCCACGAAGCAGAAAATCATACTGGAAAAACCATTGTATTTGGACATACACCGGTTTATGGTTTGCTGAAGCAAGAGCGTGGTACTGCTGAGCTTTGGACTACAGAAGATGGCAAGATTGGGATGGACGGAGGAGCTGTCTATGGTGGTGTCCTTCATGGGATTGTCTTTACTGACCAAGGAATGACAGAACACCACTTTATCGAAAATGACGGCTTTATCGCTGAAGATTAGTACTCCTAGCAGGGTATGGTCTTGTCAAAATGTCAAAAACAATTTATAATAAATAGATACCCTGAAAGGAAGAGAATCATGAACTTAGAAGAATTGAAAAAACGACAGGAGAAGATCCGTAACTTCTCTATTATCGCCCATATTGACCACGGAAAGTCGACTCTTGCAGACCGCATTTTGGAAAAGACTGAGACGGTTTCTAGTCGTGAAATGCAGGCCCAGCTTTTGGACAGCATGGATCTAGAGCGGGAGCGTGGGATTACCATTAAACTCAATGCCATCGAGCTGAATTATACTGCTAAAGATGGGGAAACTTATATTTTCCACTTGATAGATACACCTGGGCACGTGGACTTTACCTATGAAGTTTCACGTTCGCTCGCTGCCTGTGAGGGTGCTATTTTGGTGGTCGATGCTGCCCAAGGAATTGAGGCTCAAACCCTTGCCAATGTTTATCTTGCCTTGGACAATGATTTGGAAATCATGCCAGTCATTAATAAAATTGACCTGCCAGCTGCAGATCCTGAGCGCGTGCGTACTGAGATTGAAGATGTCATTGGTTTGGATGCTAGTGAAGCAGTCTTAGCATCTGCCAAGGCTGGAATCGGTATTGAAGAAATTCTCGAGCAAATCGTGGAAAAAGTGCCAGCACCAACGGGTGATGTGACGGCGCCTCTTAAGGCCTTGATTTTCGACTCGGTTTACGATGCTTACCGTGGGGTTATCCTTCAAGTGCGTGTCATGGATGGGGTGGTCAAACCTGGCGATAAGATTCAGCTTATGAGCAATGGTAAGACCTTTGATGTGACCGAAGTCGGTATTTTTACACCCAAAGCAGTTGGTCGTGATTTCCTTGCGACTGGTGACGTTGGTTATATTGCGGCTTCTATTAAGACAGTTCAGGACACTCGTGTGGGTGATACTGTTACCTTGGCAACCAATCCTGCAGCAGAGCCCTTACATGGCTACAAGCAGATGAATCCTATGGTCTTTGCAGGTCTCTATCCAATCGAATCAAACAAGTACAATGACCTTCGTGAAGCCCTTGAAAAATTGCAACTGAATGATGCTAGTCTTCAGTTTGAACCAGAAACATCTCAGGCACTTGGATTTGGTTTCCGTTGTGGTTTCCTTGGACTTCTCCATATGGATGTTATCCAAGAACGTTTGGAACGTGAGTTCAACATCGACCTCATCATGACAGCTCCATCCGTTATCTATAAGGTTAATTTGACCGACGGTGAGTCTATGGATGTGTCTAATCCATCTGAGTTCCCAGATCCTACCAAGATTGCGACCATTGAAGAGCCTTATGTTAAAGCGCAAATCATGGTACCACAGGAGTTCGTCGGAGCAGTAATGGAATTGGCTCAGCGCAAGCGTGGGGACTTTGTGACTATGGACTATATTGATGATAACCGTGTCAATGTTATCTATCAAATTCCACTTGCTGAAATCGTCTTTGATTTCTTTGATAAGCTTAAGTCTTCAACTCGTGGTTATGCAAGCTTTGACTACGAATTGTCAGAGTACCGTCCGTCTAAGCTGGTCAAAATGGATATCCTTCTCAATGGAGACAAGGTGGATGCCCTCAGCTTTATCGTTCACAAGGATTTTGCTTACGAACGTGGTAAACTTATCGTTGATAAGCTCAAGAAAATCATTCCTCGTCAACAATTTGAGGTTCCTATCCAAGCAGCTATTGGACACAAGATTGTGGCTCGTACTGATATCAAGGCCCTTCGTAAGAACGTACTTGCTAAGTGTTATGGTGGTGACGTTTCTCGTAAGCGTAAACTGCTTGAAAAACAAAAAGCTGGTAAGAAACGCATGAAAGCTATCGGATCAGTAGAAGTTCCACAAGAAGCCTTCCTTAGCGTCTTGAGCATGGATGAAGAATAGTTGTCATAATTGCTTTTCCTTGTTCACAGGAAATTTATATCAGAATCAATCGTAAAGCAGGCTTAAATGGTCTGCTTTTTTAGTTTTTATACTCTTCGAAAATCAAATTCAAACCACGTCAACGTCGCCTTGCTGTACTCAAGTACAGCCTGCAGCTAGTTTCCTAGTTTGCTCTTTGATTTTCATTGAGTATTAAAACAAAAAATGTTTAATGTGTTTGTTTATGTGTTTGTTTTTATAAGTCAAACTACAAAAACAACAAAAATATAAAAAAAGAGACAAAAAAGAACAGAAAAATATTGACAACGATTTCATATAGTGTTATACTTATAGCATAAAGTTAATGGAAAGAAGGGAAAACCTTATGGGATTAGATCATTTCTTTGACAAAAACCTTGTGTTTTGCTTAGAAGCGGATAATCAAGAACAACTATTTGATCAGGTAGCTACCTTATTGGAAGAACGAGAAATCGTGACTCCAACCTATCGCGAAGCCTTGATCACGCGTGAAAAGTCATTTCCAACTGGCTTAGATATGGAATTTTTGGGTAAGGATTTGCCGAATGTAGCTATTCCTCACACAGATACGATTCATAATCTTGCTGAAAAAGTTGTAGTGGTTAGATTAGAAAAACCAGTGACTTTCCACAATATGATTGCACCAGATAAGGAAGTAGAAGTATCCTTGCTCTTCTTTATCATTAATAACTCAAGTTCAAGTCAAACCAACATTCTTGCTCAGTTGATGGACTTCTTTACTGGAAATGGTCATCTTGAAGACCTATCAAAAATTTCAGAACCAGAAGCTCTCTATGCTTATATAGCTGAAGCAACTGCATAATCTTGTCTATTAAAAATTAAAAATATTAAATCGGAGGAAATCCATATGATTAAAATTCTTGCTGCCTGCGGTGCAGGTGTTAACTCAAGCCACCAAATTAAAAGTGCTCTTGAAGAAGAACTTTCAAACCGCGGTTTTGATGTTCACTGTGATGCAGTAATGGTCAAAGACGTTAATGAAGACCTTATCAAAGGTTATGACATCTTCACACCAATTGCTGCGACAGACCTTGGTTTTGACCCAGGTATTCCAGTTATCGAAGCTGGACCAATCTTATTCCGTATCCCAGCTATGAGTGCTCCAGTATTTGACAATATTGAAGCAGCCATTAAAGAACACGGGTTAAGCTAATTCTAATTTGTTAACATTCATATAACATAAAAAGGGAGGAACTATTATGGATGTCATTATCGAACTAGCCAATAAGCTGTTCAAACCTATCTTGGATATGGGTGGACCGATCATCATGCTGATCATTTTGACAGTATTGGCTCTACTTTTTGGAGTGAAATTCTCCAAAGCGCTTGAAGGTGGTATCAAACTTGCCATCGCTCTTACTGGTATCGGTGCTATCATCGGTATGCTAAATGGTGCTTTCTCAGCATCACTTGCAAAATTCGTTGAAAATACTGGTATTCAATTGAACATCACCGACGTTGGTTGGGCACCACTTGCTACAATCACTTGGGGCTCTGCTTGGACACTTTACTTCTTGCTCATCATGTTGATTGTCAACGTAGTGATGCTTGCTATGAAGAAAACTGATACACTTGACGTTGATATCTTCGATATCTGGCACTTGTCTATCACAGGTCTTTTGATTAAATGGTATGCAGACAACAATGGCGTTAGCCAAGGAGTTTCACTCTTCATTGCGACTGCAGCAGTTGTGCTTGTAGGGGTTCTTAAAATTATCAACTCTGACTTGATGAAACCTACATTCGACGACCTTCTTAACGCACCAAGTTCATCACCAATGACTTCAACTCACATGAACTACATGATGAACCCAGTTATCATGGTTTTGGATAAGATTTTTGAAAAATTCTTCCCAGGTCTTGATAAATATGACTTTGATGCTGCTAAATTGAACAAGAAAATCGGTTTCTGGGGATCTAAATTCTTCATCGGTTTCATCCTTGGTATTGTTATCGGTTTGATGGGTACTCCACATCCAGTTGCTGGCGTAGAAGATGCATCAAACTGGCAATTAGTTATTAAAGGTTGGTTGTCTCTTGGTTTGACAGCTGGTGTGTCTTTGGAACTCTTCTCACTTATCGGTTCATGGTTCATCGCTGCCGTAGAGCCACTTTCACAAGGTATTACAAACGTTGCTACTAAACGTCTTCAAGGACGTAAATTCAACATCGGTCTTGACTGGCCTTTCATCGCTGGTCGTGCTGAAATCTGGGCTTGTGCTAACGTACTTGCACCAATCATGTTGATTGAAGCAGTGCTTCTTTCAAAAGTCGGAAATGGTATCTTGCCACTTGCAGGTATCATCGCTATGGGTGTGACTCCAGCTCTCTTGGTTGTAACACGTGGTAAATTGCTCCGTATGATTATCTTCGGAACACTCTTGTTGCCTCTCTTCCTTCTTTCAGGTACTCTTATCGCACCATTCGCAACAGAACTTGCTAAAGGTGTAGGTGCCTTCCCAGAAGGTGTGAGCCAAACTCAATTGATCACTCACTCAACTCTTGAAGGACCAATCGAAAAACTTCTTGGTTGGACAATTGGTAACACTACAACAGGTGATATCAAAGCAATCCTTGGTGCTGTAGTCTTCCTTGTATTCTATATCGGTATCTTTGCTTGGTACAGAAAACAAATGATCAAACGTAACGAAGAGTACGCAGCAAAAGCAAAATAATGCGCTCCTATAAAATGTAAGCTCAATGAAAATCAAAGAGCAAACTAGAAAGCTAGTCGCAGGTTGCTCAAAACACAGTTTTGAGGTTGTAGATAACACTGACGAAGTCAGTGATCATATCTACGGCAAGGCGATGCTGACGAAGTTTGAATTGGATTTTCGCAGAGTGTAAATTGTTGAAACTAGGTTGTCATACCATTAGGAGTGACAGCCTAGTTTTTTATAAACTATCAAGAAATCGGAGAAAATAATGGTAATTGAATTAAAATCAGAACAATTAAGTGTTCAATTTAACAGTTTTGGTGGGGCTCTGTCTTCTATAAAAGATGCTGAAGATCTTGAGTATTTGTGGCAAGGAGATGCTACTTATTGGAGTGGACAAGCTCCTGTTCTCTTCCCTATTTGTGGTTCTTTACGTAATGACACAGCTATTTATATAGATAGTGAAGGAAATGAATTTAAAGGAAACATTCCAAGACATGGATTAGTTCGCAAAAAAGAGTTTGACTTGGTAGAAAAAACTGATAATAGTGTAACCTTTGCTATCGAAGATGACGAATCTTCTTATGAAAACTATCCTTATCATTTCCGCCTAGAAATCACTTATATCCTTACTGGCAAGACAGTACGAACTCAATACAAGATTTTCAACAAAGAAACTAGCAAGGTCATGCCTTATTTTATCGGTGGGCATCCAGGCTTTAATTGTCCTCTACTTGATGATGAAGACTATGAAGATTACTATTTAGAGTTTGAGAAAGCAGAAACTTGCTCTGTTCCACGTCCTTTCCCAGAAACAGGTATGTTGGATTTCCAAGATAGAAGTCCATGGCTAGAAGGTCAAAAAGAAGTAGACCTCAGCTATGATTTGTTTAGCACAGATGCAGTTACTTTAGATGAATTACAATCTAGAACAATTGCCCTTCGTTCTCGTAAACATGATAAAGGGTTGAAAGTGCACTTTGCAGAGTTCTCAAATCTCATTATCTGGTCAACTTTGAATAAGGGACCTTTCATTGCTTTTGAACCATGGTCTGGCTTGTCAACATCCCTTGAAGAAGGAGATCATCTAGAAGATAAGAAGAATGTTCGCCTCCTAGAACCTGGTCAAGTAGATCAAATTGGTTTTGATATCGAAATCTTTTAGATAAAAAACCACAAAAACAAACATTAACTGTTGACTTTTTCGATAAATAGGAGTATATTATGTTTGTAAGCAACAAATGATGTTTGTAACAAACAAATAATCACTTGTTATATTCTCTTTGAAAGAGAGATTATTTATAGGAAACTGATTTCCTAAACTTGAATAAGGTGTCATTCATCTCATTCAATCCAATTTGTCAATAAACTGCTAGAAAGCTTTTTGTAGATGAACTGCTAACTATAAAAGTCTTTACTAGCCTAGAAAAATAAAAAGGAGTATACAATATGTCTATTGTTATCGGTGCAGATGCTGCAGGTTTGAGATTGAAAGAAGTTGTGAAAGACTTCTTGGAAAAAGAAAACTTCCACGTTGTGGATGTTACAGCTGAAGGTCAAGACTTTGTTGATGTGACTCTTGCTGTTGCTGCAGAAGTAAACAAAGAAGAACAAAACCTTGGTATTGTCATTGATGCTTATGGTGCTGGTCCATTCATGGTTGCAACTAAAATCAAAGGAATGGTTGCTGCAGAAGTATCTGACGAACGTTCAGCTTATATGACTCGTGGCCACAACAACTCACGTATGATCACTATGGGTGCACAACTTGTCGGTGATGAATTGGCTAAAAACATCGCTAAAGGATTTGTTAACGGTAAATACGATGGTGGACGTCACCAAATTCGTGTTGATATGTTGAACAAAATGTGCTAATTATATTACAGTAAGAAAGGTAAGTTAAAAATGAGAATTGCAATTGGATGTGACCACATCGTAACAGATGAAAAAATGGCGGTTTCAGAATTTTTGAAATCAAAAGGATATGAAGTCATTGACTTTGGTACCTATGACCACACACGTACTCACTACCCAATCTTTGGTAAAAAAGTTGGTGAAGCTGTAACTAGCGGTCAAGCTGATCTTGGGGTATGTATCTGTGGTACTGGTGTTGGTATTAACAACGCTGTAAATAAAGTTCCAGGTGTCCGTTCTGCCTTGGTTCGTGATATGACAACAGCACTTTATGCTAAAGAGCAATTGAATGCCAACGTTATTGGTTTTGGTGGTAAGATTACTGGTGAATTGCTCATGTGTGATATTATTGAAGCTTTCATCCATGCTGAATACAAACCATCTGAAGAAAACAAAAAATTGATTGCGAAAATTGAACACGTTGAAAGTCATAATGCTCAACAAACAGATGCAAACTTCTTCACTGAATTCCTTGAAAAATGGGATCGCGGAGAATACCACGACTAAGAGGTGACCTATGATTTTAACAGTCACAATGAACCCATCCATTGATATCTCCTATCCCTTGGATGAGTTAAAGATTGATACTGTCAATCGTGTGGTTGATGTAACCAAAACTGCTGGTGGTAAGGGTCTCAATGTTACACGAGTGCTTTCAGAATTTGGTGATTCTGTTCTTGCTACTGGTTTAGTAGGTGGTAAACTTGGTGAGTTTTTGGTTGAACATATCGATGATAACGTTAAGAAAGATTTCTTCTCTATTCAGGGAGAAACTCGTAACTGTATCGCTATTCTCCACGGAGATAACCAAACGGAAGTTCTTGAAAAAGGTCCTGTAGTATTGGAACAGGAAGGTCAAGACTTTTTGAAACATTTCAAAAATCTTCTGGAGTCAGTTGAAGTAGTAGCCATCTCAGGTAGTCTGCCAGCTGGCCTTCCAGTTGATTACTATGCGAGCTTGGTAGAACTTGCTAATCAAGCTGGCAAACCTGTAGTTTTGGACTGTTCAGGTGCAGCTCTTCAGGCGGTTCTTGAATCACCACATAAACCAACAGTCATCAAACCAAATAATGAGGAATTGTCTCAGCTTCTAGGAAGAGAAGTTTCTGAGGATTTAGATGAATTAAAAGAAGTACTTCAAGAATCTTTGTTTTCAGGTATTGAATGGATTATCGTTTCACTTGGTGCCAACGGTGCATTTGCCAAACATGGTGACACTTTCTACAAGGTAGATATTCCTAGAATCCAGGTAGTCAACCCTGTCGGATCTGGAGATTCGACTGTAGCAGGGATTTCTTCAGGACTTCTTCACAAAGAATCGGATGCAGAATTACTCATCAAGGCTAATGTCCTTGGTATGCTCAATGCTCAAGAAAAAATGACTGGTCATGTCGACATGGCCAACTATCAAGCTCTATATGATCAATTAATAGTAAAAGAGGTATAAAATGGCTTTAACAGAACAAAAACGTGCACGCTTAGAAAAACTTTCTGATGAAAATGGTATCATCTCAGCTCTTGCATTTGACCAACGTGGTGCTTTGAAACGCCTCATGGCTCAACACCAAACAGAAGAACCAACTGTTGCTCAAATGGAAGAATTGAAAGTCTTGGTTGCAGATGAATTGACTAAATACGCTTCATCAATGCTTCTTGACCCTGAGTATGGACTTCCAGCAACAAAAGCTCTTGATGAAAAAGCTGGTCTTCTCCTTGCTTATGAAAAAACAGGTTATGACACAACAAGCACAAAACGCTTGCCAGACTGCTTGGATGTTTGGTCTGCAAAACGTATTAAAGAAGAAGGTGCAGATGCAGTTAAATTCTTGCTTTACTATGATGTAGATAGCTCAGACGAACTCAACCAAGAAAAACAAGCTTACATCGAACGTATCGGTTCAGAGTGTGTGGCTGAAGATATCCCATTCTTCCTTGAAATCCTTGCTTATGATGAAAAAATTGCTGATGCAGGTTCTGTAGAATACGCGAAAGTAAAACCACATAAAGTTATAGGTGCTATGAAAGTTTTCTCAGACCCACGCTTTAACATTGATGTCTTGAAAGTAGAAGTTCCTGTTAACATTAAATATGTTGAAGGCTTTGCTGAAGGTGAAGTAGTTTATACACGTGAAGAAGCAGCAGCCTTCTTCAAAGCACAGGATGAAGCAACTAACTTGCCATACATCTACTTGAGTGCTGGTGTATCAGCTAAACTTTTCCAAGATACTCTTGTATTTGCTCATGAATCAGGTGCAAACTTCAATGGAGTTCTTTGTGGCCGTGCTACATGGGCTGGATCAGTTGAAGCTTACATCAAAGATGGTGAAGCAGCAGCTCGCGAATGGCTTCGCACAACTGGTTTTGAAAACATTGACGAACTCAATAAAGTTCTTCAAACAACGGCAACTTCATGGAAAGAACGCGTGTAAGCAAGTCCTCCTAGGTTAGGAACATGAATCTAAAAAAATTTTTAAAAAAGTTACATGTAAAGGTTTACAAAATAACTTACTTGTGCTATACTCAAATCACAAGTTAATACAAGGTGAGTGTTACTAAGTAATATTAGGCATGATCACAGGTGAATTAGAAATCGGCTGATTTTCTAGTTCATTTGTGGTCATTTTTTGTACTCATATACCTTTAAGATATAAAAGGAGGTTGACATGTATCGAATTCTAAATCCAATGAATCACAATGTCTCGCTTGTCAGAAATGATAAAGGAGAAGAAGTGATTGTGATTGGTAAGGGGATTACATTTGGAAAGAAGAAGGGGGATTTGATTGCTGAACATCAGGTTGAGAAAATCTTTCGGATGAAGACCGAAGAGTCAAGAGAAAACTTTATGGCTCTCCTCAAAGATGTTCCTCTAGATTTTATCACATTGACCTATGAGATCATTGATAAGCTATCAAAGAAATATCATTATCCGATTCAAGAGTATATTTACGTAACCTTGACAGATCATATTTACTGTTCTTACCAAGCTCTAGCACAAGGCAGGTACAAGGATAGTAATCTGCCAGATATTTCTACCAAGTATCCTGTCGCTTTTCAAATTGCAAATGAAGCTTTTGAAATCTATCGTCAGAAGCTAGCAGATCATTTCCCTGAAGATGAAATTATTCGGATTGCTTATCATTTCATCAATGCCGAAGGTGAAAATGAAGTAGAAGTAGTTAAGTCGATTGATAAGAGGAAAGAAATTCTTAGTAATGTTGAGGAAGTTCTAAAGGACTATGCAATTCAACGAACCAAAGAGAATAACCATTTCTATGATCGCTTTATGATACATTTGAATTATTTCTTGGATTATTTAGACAGATCTAGAGATGATAACCAATCACTTCTGGATATGGAAGATCATATTAAACAATCCTATCCAAAAGCGTTTGAAATTGGTTCCAAGATATACGATGTGATTACACAACATACAGGTCTTGATTTGTATAAGAGCGAACGAGTTTATCTAGTTCTACATATCCAACGTTTATTGTCATAAAAATATTTAAAATTATATAAGGAGTATTCTATCATGAATAGAGAAGAAGTAACATTGTTAGGTTTTGAAATCGTAGCCTATGCGGGCGACGCTCGTTCAAAACTATTGGAAGCTTTAAAAGCTGCTGAAGCTGGTGATTTTGCAAAAGCGGACGCTCTGGTAGAGGAAGCTGGTAGCTGTATCGCAGAGGCACACCACGCGCAAACAAGTCTATTGACTAAGGAAGCTTCTGGTGAGGACTTAGCGTATAGTGTGACCATGATGCACGGTCAAGATCACTTGATGACAACTATCTTGTTAAAAGATTTGATGCACCACTTGATCGAACTCTACAAGAGAGGAGTTAAATAATGAATAAACTAATTGCATTTATTGAGAAAGGAAAACCTTTCTTTGAGAAATTATCTCGTAATATCTATCTTCGTGCTATTCGTGATGGTTTCATTGCAGGTATGCCTGTTATTCTCTTCTCAAGTATTTTTATCTTGATTGCCTTTGTGCCAAACTCATGGGGCTTTAAATGGTCTGATGAAGTTGTAGCCTTTCTGATGAAACCTTATAGCTATTCTATGGGTATTCTGGCTCTCTTGGTAGCTGGTACAACAGCTAAGTCCTTGACTGACTCAGTAAACCGTAGTATGGAGAAAACCAATCAAATCAACTATATGTCAACATTGTTGGCAGCAATTGTTGGTTTGTTGATGTTGGCAGCTGATCCTATCGAAAATGGCTTAGCTACTGGATTCTTGGGGACAAAAGGTTTGCTTTCAGCCTTCCTTGCTGCCTTTGTTACCGTAGCAATCTATAAGGTTTGTGTTAAGAACAACGTCACTATTCGTATGCCTGACGAAGTTCCACCAAATATCTCACAAGTCTTTAAAGATGTGATTCCATTCACTCTCTCAGTTGTTTCACTGTATGCTCTTGATTTACTAGCTCGTCATTTTGTTGGTGCAAGCGTAGCTGAATCAATCGGTAAATTCTTTGCACCATTATTCTCTGCTGCTGATGGTTATCTAGGTATTACGATTATCTTTGGTGCCTTTGCCTTCTTCTGGTTTGTTGGTATCCATGGTCCATCTATCGTTGAACCAGCAATCGCAGCGATTACCTATGCCAATGCCGAAGTCAACTTGAACCTTCTCCAACAAGGTATGCACGCTGACAAGATTCTTACTTCTGGTACACAAATGTTTATCGTTACCATGGGTGGTACTGGTGCGACACTGGTTGTTCCATTCATGTTCATGTGGTTGACAAAATCCAAACGTAACCGTGCAATCGGTCGTGCTTCAGTAGTTCCAACATTCTTTGGTGTAAATGAACCAATCTTGTTTGGTGCACCACTTGTACTGAACCCAATCTTCTTCATTCCATTTATCTTTGCTCCAATCGCTAACGTATGGATCTTTAAATTCTTTATTGAAACACTTGGAATGAACTCATTTACTGCTAATCTACCATGGACAACTCCAGCTCCACTAGGTCTAGTTCTTGGTACTAACTTCCAAGTTCTATCATTCATTCTTGCTGCCCTTCTAATTGTGGTTGACGTTGTCATTTACTATCCATTCCTTAAAGTTTATGATGAACAAATTCTTGAAGAAGAACGTTCAGGTAAATCTAATGATGAATTGAAAGAAAAAGTTGCAGCAAACTTCAACACTGCAAAAGCAGATGCTATTCTTGAAAAAGCAGGTGTAGAAGCAGCTCAAAATACAATTACTAAAGAAACAAATGTCCTCGTTCTTTGTGCCGGTGGAGGAACAAGTGGACTTCTTGCAAATGCTTTGAACAAGGCAGCAGCAGAGTACAATGTTCCTGTGAAAGCAGCAGCAGGTGGCTATGGTGCTCACCGTGAAATGTTACCAGAGTTTGACTTGGTTATCCTTGCCCCTCAAGTAGCTTCTAACTTTGAAGACATGAAAGCAGAAACAGATAAACTCGATATTAAACTTGCGAAAACAGAGGGAGCTCAATACATCAAATTAACTCGTGATGGAAAAGGTGCTCTAGCATTCGTGCAAGCTCAATTCGATTAACGATAGGGACTGTGAAACAGTCTCCTCTCGTTACGGAAATCGCTATGGCGAATTTCCTAATCGCCTTGTTAATTCGACGGTAAAAAGATATCGTTTTTACCTCCTCATGTCACAATTCGATTAACGATAGGGACTCTGAAATAGTCTCCTATTGTTATGGAAATCGCTATGGCGAATTTCCTAATCGCCTTGTTAATTCGTCGGTAAAAAGATATCGTTTTTACCTCCTCATGTCACAATTCGGTGACTTGGTACAAGAAGTGAGATGGAGAAGGATGGCTCACTGACTCCTCTCCTCTTACTTTTATTTTATTTAAATAAAGAAATAGGTGAAAAAATGACAAAAACACTTCCAAAAGACTTTATTTTCGGTGGCGCAACAGCTGCCTATCAAGCAGAAGGCGCTACGCATACTGATGGAAAAGGACCAGTTGCTTGGGATAAATATCTTGAAGATAACTACTGGTACACTGCCGAACCAGCTAGTGATTTTTACAATCGATATCCAGTTGACCTAAAGCTAGCAGAAGAGTATGGTGTCAATGGCATTCGAATTTCTATTGCCTGGTCACGTATTTTCCCGACTGGTTACGGTCAAGTAAATCAGAAAGGTGTTGAGTTTTATCATAATCTATTTGCTGAGTGCCACAAACGTCAGGTTGAGCCCTTTGTAACTCTTCATCACTTTGACACACCAGAAGCTCTCCACTCAA